>JBDSSX010000357.1:0-5297 GCA_039928555.1 Nitrosospira sp.
GTTTCGTGGCGCTGTAGAATTCCAGGACTCACGGGTCTACAACAACAGATTTCCGACTACGGATCAGGAGTACAACCCCTATGACCTGATCCAGGCATACGGCGAATTATATTTCAAAAACGCGCTGGGTGAAGACGATCGCAAACAGAACCGACCCCTTAGATTCAGGGTAGGGCGCATGGCCTACGAAACGCTGGACCGGCGTTTCATCGCGCGCAACGAATGGCGCAATACCACCAACAGCTTTGAAGGTTTTCGCCTGAACCTGGGTCGGGAAGCCAATGACTGGGAAATCGATATGTGGGGGTATCAACCGGTCAAACGCCTGCAAACCGAATTTGACAGGCGCAACGATCACCTGTGGTTTTTTGGCGCGATTGGCCATTGGCGCAAGTGGTCCGACATCATGACGTTGCAACCATACTACATGGGCCAGCTGCAAACGCCTGATCCCTATGGTCATACAGCAACAAACCAGCTCGGCCGGGAAATTCACATGCCGTCGCTGCGTGGCTATGGCAAGATTGGAAATTTGCTGGATTACGATATCAACTTCAGCTATCAGTTCGGTACTAATGGTACGCAGCGGCAGGACTCGTATGGTTACACTACCGAAGTAGGGAAGAACTTTAATTACCCCTGGAAACCGCGTCTGAGTGCTTTTTATGGTTATGCTACCGGTGACCGAAATCCCAACGACAATGTGAATAATCGCTTTGATCGTTTCTTTGGTTTTGCGCGCCTCTGGTCGGCGGATCATTACGTTATTTATGAGAATATCAAGGCTCCCAAAATCAGGTTTGACCTTCAGCCAACCCAAAAACTGGGGCTGGAAGTCGGCTATAGCTGGTTCTGGCTGGCCAGCAGCACGGATCGTCTTTTCGATTCCTTCGACGGCAACATTAGTGTCGTCCAGGATCCCGGTTTCAACCGGGATAAAACAGGAAGGAGCGGCGATTATGTCGGGAGCGCGCTGGAACTGCGCTTGCGCTATCAGCTCACGTCGCGGATTAACACCACGTTCGGCTATACTAATTTCATCGCCGGTGAGTTCGTAAAAAACAGGATAGCGGCGCAGCCTGACGATATCGTACAACGCTCAGGCAACACCGACTTTTTCTACGTCGAAGTGTTAATGAGTGCCTTTTAACCCGGATGTTTCATAAACTCGCGTAATGATTGCGCAGGATATTGTTTTGTAGGGGGATTCTGTGAAAGAGCGGCGTAGTTATTCATACGCCCGACGGAACAAAATTTCCATGCGAAACAAAAGACCAGCAAGGGCGCGCGAATTTATGAAACATCCGGGTTAAGTATCTCGCGCATGCGTTACTTGCCATTTCCATCGAAATCAGTCTGCGCAAACTCTCTATATGAGAAAAAGAGATAAACAAATCTAATCTTATTAGTTCCTCATATAAGGAGGGACTGGTAACTTCTACTCTGTCGATAATCCTCCGCTTTAATTCAAAGGCACCTGCCACCCGGCGGTACCTTCTCATTTATTCGGAGCAGTGGCCAGATCAAAACTATGGAGAGAGCAGTGAAATACTATTGGCGAATCGCGCTTGCATCCGCGATCAGCACATTACCCGTAAGCTCGATTCAGGCGGAGGAAAACAACAAGCCAACGGGAGAATCATGGGTAATCCGGCAAGCGGCACAGCAATTGGCCCAGGGCGGGATATTTGATTCAGATAAATGGTCGATAAAATCATCGGACAATAATTACAAATGGGTGATTCCGTCATCGGAGAAGCCTGCCACACTGGATGAACCGGTTGCCGCACTTGCGGCCAAACCGGAGGCAAAAAAATCTACAAGCTATTTTAAGCCTTCCAGCAGCTACTCCACGCAACCGGAGTCTGATCCACCCAGATATGTAAAGAATCTGAGCAAAACCGGTATCGAGGCCTTCAAAGATATCACCTGGCTGGATGTTGGCTTGGATCACCGTACCCGGTACGAGTTTCGGAGTAACGATATACGACGCACCGACCTCACGCTTGACCAACCTTTTTTACTACGTTCACGGGCATATGTTGGAATAAGAGAAATTCTGGACCCGTTTCGCGGCGCGATCGAATTTCAGGATTCCCGGCGCTACAACGGCAAGTTCCCGCATGATGACCGTGATTTTAACGACTACGACCTGATCCAGGGATATGGTGAACTGTATTTCAAGCGCGCGCTGGGTCAAGACGATCGGAAACAGGACCGTCCAATCAGGTTTCGGGTAGGCCGTATGGCCTATGAGGCCCTGGACCGGCGTTTGATCGGCCGTAACGAATGGCGCAACACCACCAATACTTTCGAAGGCTTTCGCATCAACCTGGGCCAGGAAGTGAATGACTGGGAAGTTGATTTATGGGCCTATCAACCTGTTAAACGCCTGCTGACCACTTTCGATCAACGCATCGAAAATCAGTGGTTTTACGGGGTTATTGGTCACTGGCGCAAGTGGTCGGACATTATTACGCTCCAGCCATATTATATGGGCCTCGCACAGGATGGCAGCAAAATGCCGGGGCAAATCGACCGCGAAATCCACGCGACCGCCCTGCGTGGCTATGGGAAGATAGGCAACACCAATCTGGATTATGATTTCAATCTGATCTATCAATTCGGCAGAAACGGTGCGGAACGGCATGAGGCACACGGTTATACGCTCGAGACGGGATATACCTTCAAACACGACTGGAAACCGCGTATCAGCGCCTTTTATGGCTACGCAAGCGGCGATCGCAACCCCAATGACAACGTCAATAACCGGTTTGAACGCTTCTTTGGTTTCGCGCGGCCTTGGTCGGCGGACGACTACATCGTTTTTGAAAATATCAAAGCGCCTAAAATCAAGCTTGAGTTTCAGCCAGCCAAAGATTTGCGCATAGACGGCGGCTACGGCTGGTTTTGGCTCGCCAGCAGCACTGACCGCTTTAACAACTTGCTCGATGGCAATAACAGCGCAATTCGGAATCCGGGTTTCAATCGTGATCCGACCGGCAGGAGCGGCGACTTCATCGGACATGCGTTTGATATTCGTGCGCGTTATAAACTTACGGCCAATATCGACACCACTGTGGGCTATTCGCACTTTGTCAGCGGAGACTTCACGCGTAACAGGCAAATAGCGTCACTTGGAAAAAGTCCGGGGAGCTCCAATTTTCTTTACGTTGAAGTAGTAATCAGCGCTTTTTAATCGAGCCTGACTAGATTCATTTAATCATTACATTAGAGGAAAAATGAAAATCAAAACATGGCTGACAGCAGCCCTGCTAGCGAGTTTGTTAATCAACGGCAACGCTTTCGCGGACAGGACTTTACTTAATGTTTCCTATGATCCGACGCGTGAACTTTACCAGGAGTTCAATGAATCATTCATAAAACAGTGGCAGGCAAAGACCAATGAGAAAGTGGCCGTGAAGCAATCCCACGGCGGTTCTGGCAAACAGGCGCGCTCCGTGATCGACGGTCTCGAGGCGGATGTGGTGACGCTCGCCTTGGCCAACGACATCAACGCCATCGCGGAAAAGGCCAAACTGCTGCCGGAAGACTGGCAGAAGCGATTTTTGCGCAACAGTACGCCTTATACCTCGACCATCATTTTCCTGGTGCGTAAAGGCAACCCCAAGGGGATTAAGGACTGGAACGATCTGGCCAGACCCGGTGTGGCTGTGATTACACCCAATCCAAAAACTTCCGGGGGTGCGCAATGGAATTATCTGGCGGCATGGGAATTTGGCAAGCGGAACTTTGGTGAGGCCAGAGCAAAAGAATTTGTCGCCGACATCTACAAGAATGTTCCGGTACTTGATTCCGGTGCACGCGGTTCAACTACGACTTTCGTCGAGCGCGGTGTCGGTGACGTATTCATCTCCTGGGAGAACGAGGCGTTCCTTGCAATCAGGGAGTCCGGTCCCGGCAAGTTTGAGATCGTTGTGCCGTCACTCAGTATACTCGCGGAGCCGCCGGTCGCGGTGGTGGACAAGGTGGTGGACAAAAAGGGGACGCGCGATCTCGCCGAAGCCTATCTTCAGTATTTATACTCGGATGAAGGCCAGGAAATCGCCGCAAAGAATTTCTACCGTCCCACAAACGCCAAGATTGCCGCGAAATATGCCGCTCAGTTTCCTGCCATCAAGCTGTTCAAGATCGATGATGCGTTTGGCGGCTGGAAGAATGCGCACAAACTTCACTTTGCCGATGGCGGAACGTTTGATCAGATTTATCAGAAATGACAGCCTTCGGCACGAGGGCGTCATCTTATAATTCAGGAGTCAGCATGACTGCATTGATCGTAGGTGGGGACTACATACAAACCTTGAAGCGGGAACTCCTCGCACACGGCCTGACTGATGTCGAACACTGGGATGGCAGACAGTCGAGAATTACCAAGCGTACAATCCCCGGCAGCGCCAGACTGGTGGTGATACTGTACGATTATGTCAGTCACAGCGTATCGAATGCTTTGAAGCAGCAGGCGAATAAGAGTGGCGTACCCCTGGTGTTCTGCAAAAACTCAACGCATGAGTTGCGTAGAAAGCTGGAAAGTATGGAATTAAGCGAGATTCCCTGTCGCTGCGGCGACGCTATCCAATCCCTAATACTCATCGTTGGACAATGGGGCTGCCTGGCAGCATCGGTTATCTTAATGCCCGAACAAAGGAAAAAGCACCGGTATGAAAACAAGGAATGCGCATGATGAATTGGTGCGGGTCCAGGCGACCACCGATCATTTGTTACAGCGTTCGGAAGATGGCTGGGTAATCGGGCATTTTTTCAACAACCGGCTGTCGAGTGTCTTTCAGCCGGTTCTCGATGTGAATGGCCCGCAGGTTATTGGGCATGCCGGCTACATTCGTCCCGGGGCGGACCATGCTAATGTATTGTCGCCGTGGGGCATTTTCGCGTTGGCGGCAGAGGATACGCTACTTGTCAATCTCGATCGTTTGTGCCGCACGGTGCATGCCATCAATTACTTTAGCACTGCTTCCGGGCTGGGCAATCTTTTTGTCAGCGTGCAACCACGCCTGCTGGAAAGCGTCAAGGACGATCATGGCCGCGCGTTCGCAGAAGTCCTTGATCTCATTGGGGTGGCTACCTCTCGCGTGGTTATTGAAATCCCGGCCGAGGTGAATCGCGACTGGCGGCTGCTCAGGCACGTGATCAGCAACTATCGTTCACGCGGCTATCGGATCGCGGCAAATCACAGCGGTGCAAGCGACAACTGGATGGCGGAACTGGGAAGCCTGTATCCGGATATCGTCCGGCAGGAAGCCTCTGCCCTGTTGCAACAT
>JBDSSX010000358.1:0-4142 GCA_039928555.1 Nitrosospira sp.
GGGAATTTCAGGTCCGATTTGACTATGCACGCAAACATACCAAGGGCAAAAAACAGTATCGCCGGTACGAGAAGACTGGAAATTGACATTAATATACCCCTTCTTATTTAATTATTAATCTGATTACATTTTTATGTACTGCCGCCGCTCTCACCGGCCATCACGAACGGACTCGAGCCATTGGCTTGTATGTTCGGGCAGCCAGGTACTCGATGGAGAGTATTTCATCGACTTTCGGGCATTATTCAACGGAAACTGAAAACACCGAAAAACGTCTGACCACAATGCCTTCCGCTCCGATTCCCGCAAACCTTCCACGGCGCTGATGGAGATGGCATCCTTCGCAGGCTCGATTCTGGCGCAAAATTTCTTCGCGTCCTCCAAATATAAGATCGTCATATACTCCTCCGAAGATAAATGAGAATTTCTGGAACGAAACGGAATTAACGTACTTTAAAACCAACCTGCATATATCATTTTTCGTATTGATTCTTTAAATCCCTTCATCCGTTAAGCGGATGGGCCTCTTTCCTGTTTTCTGGAGTTTAATAAAAATTAAACCTTGAATTAAATCTCCATTGCAAGCTGCCTGATCAAATACATTTATAATAACGGCCTGAATATTAACTAAATAATTAATTTTATATAGAGTCAGTTTCGTTATAAACGATGCAAATTACATTTTGAAAGAAAATTAACACACCCACTGTGAAGAAAACATTTTGTAAGTGTGATTAATTTGTGAATGGTGCGGAGTGACCTCCATTTTTCAAAAATATTTGCACTTTCTCGTCGAATCCTTGACACTATTAAATATGAATAACAAATAACCGTCCTGAAATGAGGGCTTTCAACAAGTGGCAAATGGGAGTTTTTAACAACTAAAAAAATGGGGATTTTGAGTGCAATTCTCTGGACCCCCGCAATTGGTGCCCTGATAGTGGCACTGATCTCCGGTCGGGACGTGGGTATAGCCCGTTATTTCGGCAATCTATTTGCCGGCTTCACTTTTTTACTTACCTGCTACCTGCTTTTTCATTTCGATCAGCACAACGCTGGTCTGCAGTTCAACGAATACTTTGCCATCAACCCCAAAGTAGGCAGTGCGTATGCATTGGGCGTCGACGGCTTATCCATTCCCATGGTGGTTTTGGCCACACTGCTTACTTCCATAGCGCTACTCGCTTCTTCCAGCATTGTCATCAACGTCAAAGGATATCACACCAGCATACTGCTGACCGAATTCGGCATGCTGGGTGTGTTTCTGGCCCAGGACTGGTCTCTCTTCTACATTTTCTGGGAAATCACCTTAATCCCGATGTTTTTTTTGATAGACCGCTGGGGCGGCAAGCGGCGGCAGACGGCGAGTCTTAATTTTGTGCTGTATACCATGGGCGGTTCGATTTTTATGCTGGTCAGCCTGATCGCAATTTATCAGTATGTTCCGGAACACGTCTCTCTAATGGGCGCGATGAGCCAGGTATCCGAAAACATGCCCAGGGATCACCAAGTCTGGGCATTGCTCGGTTTCTTGATCGGCTTCGGTGTCAAGATGCCAATTTTTCCTCTCCACGGCTGGTTGCCGCTGGCTCACGTTGAAGCGCCCAGCCCGGTCAGTATTTTACTATCCGGTATTTTGCTGAAAATGGGCGCATACGGTTTGCTGCGGGTTGTGGTCATCCTGCCGGCAGCCGCCCAGACTCTACAATCCCTATTAGTCTTTCTGGCGCTGTTTGGCATGATCTATGGTGGTTTGCTGGCCTGGAGGCAAAGTGATCTGAAAGCCATGGTCGCCTATTCTTCGATCAGTCATATGGGCATTGTTTTATTGGGGATCTCTACGCTAAATGAGACAGGCTTTACTGGCGCAGTCTTGCAAATGACTGCTCACGGGCTGATTGCCGGCGCGCTATTTCTGGTGGTGGGCCTGCTTTATGACCGTACCCATACCCGCAACATTCAGGATTACAGCTCGCTGGTTCAGGTAATGCCCCGTTTCGCATTCTTTACCACCATAACATTGCTGGCCGCGATGGGTATGCCGGGAACGGTCGGCGCGGTGGCTGAACTACACGCCATGGTTGGCGGTTTTGAGCGATGGGGCGGCTTGATGGTGTTTTTCAGCCTGGCTATTCTGATCAGTACCGCTTATGCGATCCGTACCGTAGGCCTGCTGTTCACCGGCCCGGTGAAACCGCAGATGAAGCAGATTGAGGACCTGAGACCGCCCGAACTGCTGGCGCTGGGCATTCTGGTTTCCGGAATAGTTCTATTCGGCCTGCTGCCCGCGTCCCTGATTGATTTGTCAACAGCAACCATCTCGCAGATGAACAGCCTGGTCAGGCTAAAAATTCTAGGGGGTTAGCGATGCAAGAAGCACATTTGAGATCCGGTGATCAGGCAGGCAGCCCACGCGAGCACATCATCGCCGCATTGAACCATCTGGATCATGTCCTGCCGGGCCAAGCACCCATCCTGAATTTTGTACACCATAATACGCTCCACGGCTTCCAGCACCTTCCCTTTGAAGAAGCCTTGGCCGCATTCGAAGTATTGACCGGAATTCGCGGCTATCTTCCCGAAATACAAAGCCGTGCTTTTTACTGGCAGGGACGTATCGATGACAGCGATATCCTTGCGGCGCTGGCACATGATCCACGGTTAGAAGCGGACACGATCATCTGCACAGTAAAAGATAAGGCCATCCAGCGTAAAGAACTCTATCGCATCGCGTTGTTATTCGACTTGCAACCATTAAGCGTTAGCCAGCTGAATTGGCAAATAGAAGAATTGCAAGCCCTCGGTACCGTGCAAACCGATGTGCCTGAACAGGCTTGCAGTCAATTGCTTGCCGATAGTGCCGATTCGGATAATGTCATCAGAGAGCTTTGGGAAAGCATCTTGACGAAGCTCGAAATGGAGCATGCGGGGCTACATCCAGAGAACTTGCTGGACTTGTCAATGGAGCAGGCTGAAGAATGGCTTGAGCACGTTTACGATGGAAACGTGTCATCGATTCATGAGCGAATGCAACAGCAGGCAAGCGAGACACTGGATGATTTACTGGGCCAGCTCGGCGATAGCCTTACCGTGCGCGGTTTTATCATGGAATTAAGCGGGATCGACATTCTTGATTCCGTTCGGCCGCAATTGATCCGCATCTGTGCTTCCGCCATGGATGAAGGCATCGCGGCGTGGCAAATACCTGAGCGCAGCAGATTGGGACTCTATGCCGCGTGGCGGGCAACGGCTCAGTATGATGCCAATCCATTTCTGCATGAGTTGCCTGACTGGCAGCAGGTTGTCGAGCAACTACCAATGGATGCGGTGGATACCATTATTCTGCAACTATCACAGCTCGAAATACCGCAGGCAAAATGGGAAGGGTATCTGCGCCGATTGGCGCTTGAGCTGCCCGGCTGGTCGGGCTTGATCAACTGGCGTCAGCACCATCCTGATTATCATACAGCGAACGATGCCAAACCGAACCTCGCCGACTATCTGGCAATCCGGTTAACGCTGGATCGGCTTTGGTTAAATCAGGTCTGCCAGGAAAATTGGCGGATCGAAGCTAAATTGAGCAGTTTGCAGACCTATTTTCGTAAGAATCTGTCCGAATTCATGGTGCGCAGGCAACTGTATAAAGGAGATCTCCCGGAATATCTGACCCAACGGGTAGAATCCCTGACGATGCTTGCTGTTTCAGAACGGCATGAACGGGCGGCTTGGCAGCAGCTTGCCGACCTGATCCAGACCTGGCAGTTCAGCCCGCTGGCTGAACGGCGAGGCAAGAATCATACGATTTATAACAGTGGCTGGCGATTGTTCCGTTTATGCCAGCACTTGGGATTGAACGCTTCGTCCATACAGGAATTGCGAAGGACGGACTTGCTGGAAATGTTGATGCTGCTGGATCAGTTTTCCGAGGTGGAACGCTGCAAAGTCTGGCTGTATGCTTATGAACGCCATTATCGTGACTGTATTTTTCGGGCGATCCATGCAAACCACAATCAGGGAAAATGGGCGAAACGCGATACACGTCCCGAGTCACAAATTATTTTCTGCTTTGATGATCGCGAAGAAAGTTTTCGCAGGCACCTGGAAGAACTCAATCCTGCCGTTGAAACGTTCGGGGCTCCGGG
>JBDSSX010000359.1:0-11686 GCA_039928555.1 Nitrosospira sp.
TTCCGGCTGAAAGAGCTTTACAACCCGAAGGCCTTCTTCACTCACGCGGCATGGCTGGATCAGGGTTTCCCCCATTGTCCAAAATTCCCCACTGCTGCCTCCCGTAGGAGTCTGGGCCGTGTCTCAGTCCCAGTGTGGCTGGTCGTCCTCTCAGACCAGCTACTGATCGAAGCCTTGGTAAGCCTTTACCTCACCAACTAGCTAATCAGACATCGGCCGCTCCAAAAGCGCAAGGTCTTGCGATCCCCTGCTTTTCTCCTTAGAGATTATGCGGTATTAGCGCATCTTTCGATGCGTTATCCCCCACTTAAGGATACGTTCCGATGCATTACTCACCCGTTCGCCACTCGCCACCAGGGTTGCCCCCGTGCTGCCGTTCGACTTGCATGTGTAAAGCATGCCGCCAGCGTTCAATCTGAGCCAGGATCAAACTCTTCAGTTTAATACTGGTAAAACTCTCGCTTGACGTGTTACTGCAATTCCGACTTCTATCAAGATAGGAGCCGAAACCTACTTACATCGTGCGAGCACTTTGACTCTTAAGCTACCCGGTACTTCGCCTCGAAAGACAAAATAATTCCGGGTGTCCCGGTCAAGTGCCCACACCTATCGGCTGTAAATTTTTAAAGAACGATGCCGGCTACAAACTTCAGGAGACGCGACAGAAGGCGGCATTATACAGACACCAGACAGAGGGTCAAGGACTTTCTGACACTTCCTCGTATTCTTTATCAGGAGATGGTTATCCTGGCGAATTTTCGCTTGCCTACTTGCACCACGGCGGTCTCTCCGCGGCTTAGCCTGAGCGCTTTGTCGCCAACCTTTTCGCCGTTCAATTTGACACCACCCTGCTCGATCATGCGCAATGCTTCAGTCGTACTGGCCGTCAATCCGGCCTGCTTGAGTACTTGAGCAATGAGCAATCCTTCGGCTTCAGTATGCAACACTTTCTCAAGAATGTCATCCGGTATCGCGCCGCGCCTGAAGCGCGCCTCGAAGTCAGCCAATGCCATTTCCGCATCTTGTTTGCTGTGAAAGCGCGCAACAATCTCCTGAGCGAATAGGACTTTGATGTCGCGCGGGTTGCGCCCTTGCCGCACTTCCTGTTGCCACTGGCGAATAACACTGATCGGCTCAAACGACAATAACTCGATATAACGCCACATCAGCTCATCGGAAACAGACATCAGCTTGCCGAATATCTCAGAAGGAGCCTCGGCGATACCGATATAATTACCCGAGGATTTGGACATTTTATTGACGCCATCCAGTCCTTCCAGAAGTGGCATGGTGAGAATACACTGCGGCGATTGCCCGAAATGCTTTTGTAATTCCCGTCCCACCAGCAAGTTGAATTTCTGGTCGGTGCCCCCCAGCTCGATATCCGCTCGGAGCGCAACTGAGTCATAGCCTTGAATAAGCGGATACAAAAATTCGTGAATCGCTATGGGCCTGTTACTTTCATAACGCTTGCCAAAATCGTCTCGCTCCAGCATGCGCGCGACGGTATGGGTAGCCGCCAGCTTGATCAGATCGGCGGCATTGAACTTGTCCATCCACGTGGAATTAAATACCACGTCGGTCTGCTCGGGTTTGAGTATCCGGAAAACCTGATTTGCGTAGGATTGCGCATTCTCAACTACTTGTTCCCGAGTTAGGGCGGGGCGAGTCGTATTCTTGCCGCTGGGATCACCGATCATCCCCGTGAAATCGCCAATCAGGAATAAGGCATGATGTCCTAAATCCTGCAAGTGACGCATCTTGTTAAGCAGAACCGTATGCCCCAGGTGCAAGTCCGGCGCGGTTGGGTCAAATCCAGCCTTGATCCTGAGCGGACGATCCAAAGCAAGTTTTTGCGCGAGCTCCTCTTCCACGAGGAGCTCGCCGCAGCCACGCTTGATGATCTCCAGTTGTTGCGGTATTTGTCTGGTCACAGCGGCACGTTGGCGGTGCTACCCATGGTTATCCGCCGCAAACCCCCAATTGATCAGCTTGTCGAGCACAGCGTTGACATAATCCACGCGACGATTCTGGTAATCAAGGTAGTAGGCATGCTCCCACACGTCGATGGTCAATAGCGGCCTGAGTCCCTTGGTCAATGGCAAATCCGCATTGCTCGTTTTGAGCACCTTGAGCTTGTCGCCATCCTGCACCAGCCACGCCCAGCCACTGCCGAATTGGGTCGTCGCCGCCGTCGCCAGTTCTTTCTTGCACGCTTCCACGCTATCGAAAGATGCCTCAATTTTTTTCTTCAACGCCGCGGGGGGCTCACCGCCGCCCTTTGGGGATAGGCTATTCCAGTAGAATGTGTGGTTCCAGATTTGCGCCGCATTGTTGAAAACCCCGGCCTTGTCCGCCTGGCCGGCTGTTGCGGCAATGACTTTTTCCAAAGACAAGTCCGCGAGTTCCGTACCCGCTACCAGCTTGTTCAGATTGTCGACATAAGTCTTGTGATGCTTGCCGTAGTGAAAGCTCAGTGTATTCGCGGAGATGACGGGGCCCAGCGCATTATCCGCGTAGGGAAGAGGTGGCAGAATGTGGGGCGCAATTCCAGTTTTTTGATCGCTCATCGTTTTCGCTCCTATGTGGTGACATAAAAAATATCCGTTTCTATTGCTCTTATGTGGAAACGCAAACGAATCGAACCCATATGAACACTACTTGAAGGGGAAGAGTCGATGCGTAATTTACCATACGTCCGGTCAGGCAATTATGCAGGCAAGTATATCCGAAAATATGTGCGCCATCGCACTTGAGACCGGCGCGGGAACTAGCCCGAATGTTTCATAAATTGACGCGCGTCCTCGCTGGTCTTTTGTTTCGTATGGAAATTTTGTTCAGTCGGGCGTATGAATAACTACGCCACTCTTTCACAAACCCCCCCTGCAAAACAAAATCCTGCGCAATCATCACGCGAATTTATGAAACATCCAGGCTAAACCTTGCATGAGCGCAGCCGCCTGTAACCCGGTTTAACCTATAATCTGAAACACCAATCCCGCTCTCATGGAGAGACAGAGGCGGCAAATCCCTCTCAGGAACAAATATGACGGAACCCACTATTATCTGCCCTCATTGCAAAACCGAAATCCGGCTCACCGAGTCGCTTGCCGCGCCGTTGATAGCCGCCACGCGCAAGCAGTTCGAACAGCAGCTTTCGCGGAAGGATGACGAGATCGCAAGGCGCGAACAAGGTATTCGAGAGAAGGAGAAAGAAGTTACGGAGGCAAGACGCACGCTGGATACCCAGATAGCCGATCGGGTCGCCGTACAGTTGAATACCGAGCGTGTTCGTGTTATTGCCGAAGAATCCAGAAAAGCAAAGCTTGCCAGTGCCGCCGAGCTGGAAAACAAGGCACGCGAGCTCATGGAGCTCCAGGAAGTGCTCAAAGGCCGCGACGAGAAGCTGGCTGCGGCGCAAAAAGCACAAGCCGAGTTCACAAAAAAGCAACGGGAGCTCGACGATGCCAGGCGCGAACTCGAACTTACCCTGGAAAGACGCATACAGGACGGACTCGGCGAAGTACGCGCGAAGGCCAGGCTAGAAGCGGAAGAGGGGCTTAAGCTCAAGGTAATGGAGAAAGACCAGACTATCGCATCGATGCAGCAAAAGATTGAGGAGCTGAAGCGCAGAGCCGAACAGGGGTCACAGCAGCTTCAGGGAGAAGTGCAGGAACTGGCGCTCGAAAACCTGCTGCGTGCCAAATTCCCTTTCGATGCGATCGAGCCGGTGCCCAAGGGCGAGTACGGCGGGGATGTACTGCATCATGTCGTCGGCACGGACGGACAACCCGGCGGCACCATTCTGTGGGAGACCAAGCGCACCCGGAACTGGAGCGATATGTGGCTGGCTAAATTGCGGGAAGACCAGCGTTCAGCAAAAGCGGAAATCGCCGTGATTGTCAGCCACACATTGCCAAAAGGCGTTGAAACCTTCGAAATGGTTGAGGGCGTCTGGGTAACTCATCCTCGCGCCGCACTGCCGGTGGCGCTTATCCTGCGCCAATCATTACTGGAAATTGCCTTGGCGCGGCAATCATCCGAAGGTCTGCAAACGAAAACAGAGATGATCTACCAGTACCTCACCGGACCGCGTTTCCGCCAGCGCGTCGAAGCGATCGTCGAAGCATTTTCCACCATGCAGGACGATCTCGATAAAGAACGCAAGGTGATAATGAAGCAATGGGCGAAGCGCGAAGAGCAAATTATGCGCGTCATGGGTGCAACGGTGGGTATGTATGGAGACTTGCAGGGGATTGCGGGCAAATCGTTGCAGGAGATCGAGGGACTTGAGTTGAAGAGTCTGGGCTTGAACGACGAACACTTGTAACAATTCCTTTCAGCGAGCCAATAAACGCCGCACTTTTATCGTCTGCAGAACTCAAAAAAAACGGTCTGGCGTTATAGGGATCGTATGCAGCGAATTATACTTCGGCAGTAACTCGATCAACGCAGACAGGAGGATGTTATTTCGACTCTTGCAAAAACCATGAAAGCTACGACGCGCAGCGGGTGGCCTGATGCCTCAACATGAGGACATTACCCAGCTTACCCAACGCGTGCGCGAGACGGTGGACGCTATCTACCGTTCCCGCTCGCGCCATATCTTTGCCACGCTGATCCGCCTCCTTGGCGACTTCGATGTCGCCGAGGAGGCGCTGCACGATGCCTTCAGGGTAGCGCTGGAGCAATGGCCGCGCGAAGGCGTGCCGGTCAATCCTCAGGCATGGCTTGTTTCGACGGGCCGCTTCAAGGCGATCGATGGCATACGCAGAAGAGCCCGATTCGAGCCGTTGCCGGACGACATGGAAGAACGGCTGGCGGCCGATGGCGGTGATGAGCTGGACGGCGAAGGAGTGGAGGACGACCGGCTTAGACTGATCTTCACCTGCTGCCATCCAGCCCTGCCGCCGGACGCTCAGGTGGCGCTCACCTTGCGCGAGGTATGCGGCCTGACGACCGAGGAGATCGCACGCGCTTTCCTGACCGCCGCACCCACGCTGGCCCAACGTATTGTGCGCGCCAAGGCGAAAATCCGCGATGCACATATTCCTTATCAGGTGCCTTCGCCGATCGAGCTACCGGATCGATTGGACAGCGTGCTGCGCGTAGTCTATCTGGTATTCAACGAAGGCTACTCCGCGTCATCGGGGAAGGCGCTGATGCGCTCCGATCTCTCGGGTGAGGCGATCCGCTTAGGCAGGTTGTTGATCGAATTGTTGCCCGAACCCGAGGCGCTGGGGCTCCTCGGGCTGATGCTGCTCCAGGAATCGCGGCGCGCCGCACGCAGCGCGCCAGGAGGCGATCTGATTCTGCTGGCAGACCAAAATCGTTCGCTCTGGAATCAGGACTATATCGTGGAAGGATCAACGCTGGTGGAACGGGCGCTGTCATCGCCCCGGTTTGGTCCGTACACGCTGCAAGCCGCGATCGCTGCCGTGCACGCCAACGCACCCTACGCCACGGCGACGAACTGGACCGAGATTACCGGGCTCTATGATTTACTGCTGCGTACCGATCCTTCGCCTGTGATCGAACTGAACCGCGCCGTGGCGGTGGCAATGCGTGACGGACCCTTGCCGGGTCTGGCGCTCATTGATGCCATCCTGACGCGGGGCGATCTTGCTGACTACCACCTGGCGCACTCGGCACGCGCTGACTTGTGCAGGCGGCTCGGGCGAACGGCGGAAGCCCGAGCCGCCTACGAACGCGCCCACAGTCTCGCCCGGCAGGAGCCCGAACGACGGTTTCTTGAGCAGCGATTGCGTGAACTACCGGGTTGAAATAGCTCCCGCCCCTTACTTAGTCTGCGAAGCTAGGGAGAGCGATCCGATCATTTGCCTCCATAGAGAAAAAATTATCTCGTGGGGCGTTCTCGATGTCGAATTTGGTCTTCCCCGAACGACTATGCGATGTGAACCAATTTTCCATGCCAAAACGGAGGTGTTGACCATGAAGTACCTGTGCCTGATCTGTGCCGAAACCGTAATGGAACAGATGACAGAAGCCGCAGCGGAAGAGCACTACGAGGAATACTCCGGATTCACGGAAGCCATCAGGGAGAGCGGCCACTTTCTCGGCTGCAACCGGCTGCAGCCTCCTGATGCCGCGATTACGGTCCGGGTGCGGAAGGGTAAGGTCACAACAACCGATGGGCCCTTTGTGGAGACCAAGGAACAGCTTGGGGGCTACTATGTCATTGAGGCCAAGGATCTGAACGAGGCGATACAGGTAGCCTCACGGATTCCTGGGGCACGGATCGGATGCGTCGAAGTGCGGCCCATTGCGGAGGACGAACGGACGCTCCGTGCGCTCGGATTTGGCCATACGGCTACCCCGCAGTAGCGCAGAAGGCGGTGAAAACAGTTTGCCACTCTTCCCGTTTTGCCTGTTTTTGCTTTAGATAAAAAATTTCAGCAGGCATGTCGATCCGGGTACCCGTCATTTCGACTAAACAGTGCGCAGGCAAAGCGGAAGCAACCTTGAATCTCAAACTGGAATTTTAAACATTAAACCTTGAAAGGAGAATGATCATGGCTACAGAAATCAAACCCATCCCAGACGGTTATCACACGCTTACCGCATACCTGACGGTCCGGGGAGCCTCGGATGCAATTGAGTTCTACAAGAAAGCTTTTGGAGCCACCGAGTTGTTCCGGCTTAATATGCCGGATGGAAAAATAGCCCACGGCGAATTCAAAATCGGCGATTCGATATTCATGATTTCGGATGAGAATCCAGAATGTGCTTCTACGTGTCCTGAAACACTAGGTGGTAGTCCGGTAACACTGCATCTCTATGTTACCGATGCCGACGCCACTTTTTCCGACGCAATCAAGGCAGGAGCCAAAGAAACGATGCCTCTCGCAAATCAATTTTGGGGAGATCGCATGGGCAAGGTGGTCGATCCTTTTGGCCATTACTGGCTAATCGCCACGCACATTGAAGATGTTGATCCGAGCGAGTTCCAAAGCAGAATGGAGGCTTATTGCGGAGCGCACCAAGCGTGAGCCGATTGCACAGCGGATATCGGATGGACATTATATATAAAGCCTGACCTTGCGTTCAATCGCAATGCGGCCTCCGGCTGCTGCTAATTCTCACGCTTTCGCGGCCCTGGGCCGACAGCTTTACAATGGAGGCACACATGAAATACATGTTGCTGATTTACGGTGACGAAACCGCGTTGAGTGAGCCTGAACGTGAAGCATGCTACGTGGAGTCCACCCAACTCGCGCAGCAGATCAAATCGAACGGACAGTATCTGGCCGCTAATCCCTTATACCCGACGGCAACGGCAACCAGCGTGCGGGTGCGTGAGGGCAAACGGCTCGTGACAGACGGTCCGTTCGCGGAGACGCGCGAACAACTGGGCGGCTACTTTCTGATCGATGCCAGGGATCTCGACGAAGCGATCGGCATCGCCGCAAGAATTCCCATGGCGCGCAAGGGCACCGTCGAGATCCGGCCGGTGATAGAGATCGCGGGCCTGCCGGCTGATTAGCATCTGCGATGAACGGAAGCAGTCAAACGAAGAACCGGATCGAGCACATCGACCGATAAAGAAGTTCCGGTAATACGAAGACACAGGAGACAACAATGAAGGCAGAACCACAGAAAGAGCACGAGTGGCTGCGGCAGCTTGTAGGTGAATGGAACTATGAGTCCGAGTGTTCGATGGGACCCGGCCAACCGCCGGAGAAATTTGCGGGATCGGAGAACGTGCGTTCGCTCGGCGGTCTCTGGATACTGTGCGAGGGCGGCGGTGAGATGCCCGGCGGAGGCATGGCGGCAACGTTGATGACGCTTGGCTATGACCCGCAGAAGAAACAGTACCTGGGAACCTGGGTGGGATCGATGATGACCCATCTATGGGTGTACGCCGGTTCGCTGGACGCGGAGGAAAAAGTGCTGACGCTCAATACCGAGGGCCCGACCTTCACGGAGGAGGGAAAGCTGGCGAAATACAAGGACGTAATTGAGGTAAAGAGCCACGATCACCGGGTACTGACGTCACACATGCTGGGCGATGACGGAGAATGGCGTCAATTCATGACGGCAAACTATCGGCGGAAGACATAGCGCCGAGGTGTTCCTAGCTTTGATCGGACCGGCCGGGTGTGCGGCAAGGCTTATCAGAATGGCGGGAGCCAAGCGCCTGACAAGACGCTGCGCCTGATCGGGGACACAACACCAGTTTCGCACGGCAACCGACGCTTGCCGCGTCCGCGCTGACAGGTGAGCTTGTCGTTAACGCTGTGTTGCTGATACTTTATCGTGTAATGAACTTTTAAAAGGGAGAAACATGGTTAAAAAAATTTTTGTGAATCTACCGGTAAGCAATCTCAAAAAGTCTGTAGCATTTTTTACCCAACTCGGCTTCACTTTTAATGCCCAGTTTACCGACGAAACCGCCACTTGCATGATTGTGAGCGAGGACATATTCGTCATGTTATTGACGCGGGAGAAATTTGAGACTTTTACCCCCAAAGAAATTTGTGATGCCACGAAAAGCACGGAGGTTCTTGTTTGCTTGTCTTGCGAGAGCCGGGATGAAGTCGATGACATGGTTCGCAAAGCCGTCGCCGCTGGCGGAGCCACCCCAATGGACTCCGGCGACTATGGCTTTATGTACCAGCATGGCTTCGAGGACCTGGACGGACATCTGTGGGAGCTCATATACATGGAGCCGAGCGAATAAACTAGCCCGGATGTTTCATAAATTCGCGTGATGATCGCGCAGGATTTTGGTTTGTAGGGAGATTTTTTTAAAGAGTGGCGTAGTTATTCATGCGCCCGACTGAACAAAATTTCCATACGAAACAAAAGACCAGCGAGGGCGCGCGTCAATTTAAGAAACATCCAGGCGAGGATTACCATGCACTGGCGTCGTGCTCAAATAAGGCGTTTTTCTATTCGGCAATGCCGCTTCGTTGCTGCTCTAAGCGGCGCTTGCCTGCCGTGCAGCTACGCGCCGTAGAGTTCGACCAGTGGCTTATCGGGGTAGCGCTCCATTTGGTATCTTAACCACAATCTGCCGCCGATGTGCAATGCCAGCATATCCGCGTTGAATTGCAAAACCGGATTTTCCATCTCGCTCGTAGTTTGCCGGAAAAGTTGCAGCCACCGCTCGAACAATTCAGGAGTAAGCCCCGGCAGAGCGACGTGCTTGGGCATGGGGGCACCCCGAAAATGGCTGGTTCCACGCAGCTTCATTGACCAGAAATTGATCATCTGCACAAAATGCGCATCCCAGTCGGTAACATGTCCTTCAAAGATCGGACCCAGCAACGGATCTTTTCTGGCCCTGGTATAAAAGGCATGGACTAACCATGAAATCTCCTCCTCGGTACAAAGATCGGGATTAGGCGCCGCAAACTCTGGTTGTGACATATTCATAGTTGATTTACCAAAATAATTCGCCGCAAGTACGCGTTACGGCCGTTGGTTAAAAAGACCTGATCATACAGATTATGGCGTTACGAATAACCACCGCTAATTGAAATTATATACACACTTTAAGCATATAACAATGTTATAAGTTTTTAGGTCAAAGATTCAACACGAGTTCAAGAGAGGGTAAAAACGGTTCAAAACCCATTGCCGGCGCTGACGAATGAAGTCCACACACCCTAAAATACCCCGTCCCTCGATACGCCATCACCCCTCAACATCACACGCAATGTTTGCAGTGCTTCCAGTTGAATCTGCCGTACGCGCTCGCGGGTAAGATCGAGATGCTTCGCCAGTTGCTCCAGCGTTTGAATTTCATTGCCATTGAGCCCGTAGCGCTGCTCGATGATATATCGTTGTTTGTCATTCAACCGGCCAAGCCACTCTCGCAAACGATCCTTGATTTCGGACTGTTCCAGCATGAGATCGGGGCCGGGAGTGTTATCGTCCGCCATGACATCGCCGATGGACAACAACGGGTCAACATCGAGCGGCGCGTCCAATGACATCATGCTCGCGTTCAAGGACAGCATCCGCCGCACTTCCTTTACCGGGCGCTCCAGCAAATACGCGACATCTTCCGGTTTGGGTTCCTTGCCGGTATGCGCCTCCAGATGGCGGGACGCCTGCAGAATAATGTTCAAATCCTTGATGACATGCACCGGTAGCCGGATCGTGCGAGACTGATTCATAATACAGCGTTCAATGTTCTGGCGTATCCACCACGTGGCATAGGTTGAAAAACGGAATCCGCGTTCCGGGTCAAATTTGTCCAGCGCGTGCATCATTCCCATGTTGCCTTCTTCGATCAGATCCAGGAGCGCAACCCCATGGTTGGTATAGTGCTTGGCGATGTTCACCACCAACCGCAGGTTGCACTCGATCATTTTCTGACGCGCATCGAAATCGTTCTGCCTGACCAGGCGTGTCAGCACCGCCTCCTCCCGTGCGCTCAATAGGGCATTATGGCCAATCTCGTTAAAATAAATTTGAGTGACGTCGGTCAGCAGAAAGTCGCTGACCGTCTCGTTTCCAACGCTGGATGTCCTTTCGGTGACAACGTCGGGCGTTGCATCATCCAGCTCCGCCGGGTTCGTGTCGAGCGGTTCGTCATCGTCGGAATAGCTGCGTTGGCTCATCCGGATAACTCTGGTAAATATTTCAGCGGGTCCACCGGTTTGCCATTCTTCCGAATTTCGAAGTGAAGTTTTACCACGGTGGTATCGGTATTTCCCATTTCAGCGATTTTCTGTCCTTTGGCTACCGTTTGTCCTTCTTTCACCAGAATTTTATCGTTGTGGGCATAGGCGCTAAGATAGGTATTGTTATGCTTGATGATAATGAGCTTGCCATAGCCGCGCAGCCCCGCACCGCTGTATACCACCTTGCCTGCGGCGGATGCCGATACCGATTGTCCAGCCTTACCCGCGATATCGATACCCTTGGTACTTTCTGAAAATCCCTCGAGTACCTTGCCTTTGGCCGGCCAAATCCATTCCACACGGTCGACCTCATCGATAGCTTCCGTCGCGGGCGCCATGGGTGCCACCGGACTGATTTCGGTACCCGCATTTTTTTCAGTCACCGGAGCAACCTTTGCAACAACTATCGGGGGGACGGGCGCCAATCCCTTCGACTGGGCTATGGCTTGTTCCGAATACGGCAGCTTGAATGCCTTGGGTTCGACTTTAAGTTTATCGGTATTAATTCCCGGTTTTGCTTCGAGTGATGGTACGGTACTCGGCGCTGCCATGACAGCCGTCGATGGTGGCACCGGTTGAGGAAGTGCAAATAGGGAGGGTTGTGACAGGCGAGTTGGCGAAGATAACGTGAGTTGTTGACCGATATGGATGGCGCCAGTATCCTGGATGTTATTCCACTCCGCCAAATCCTTTAGATCAATGCCGTGGCTCCGCGCTATGCTGTAGAACGTGTCCCCTTTTTGTACGACATAGAAATCGGAGCGCTGATCCGCTGCTTCCGCTCCTGTACCCGTTTTGCCAACACCCTCTTGGGACGCTACCGTGGCACCGTCGATCACCGGCGCGCGGTGCGGGGTAGACTCGCAGCCTGCAATCAGCAGCAAAAGAATGAGGGGTAAACGGTAACATATCGAAGAAAAAGACCTCCCTTGAGGGGATGCAAGCCTGAAACTCATGATAATCGCCAGAGGTAGTTCGCCATTGTTCGAAAAATCCTGCCTGATTCCTTTACCTATCATTCCTTATCTCTT
>JBDSSX010000360.1:0-4578 GCA_039928555.1 Nitrosospira sp.
GGTGCGCTTCGTCCAAAGACTTCCCATGGACTATAACTTCCGCATTCTCTAAACACATCAAGTTCACCGCCCGCTTTGAAGCTGTCTCAGGTACCACGATGATTACAGGTACCGAAAGGCGCCGTCCAGCAAAAGCAACTGCTAGCCCGGCATTACCGCCCGATGATGCAATGAAACGTTTTGCTCCTCGTTTTAGATATTCTTCGCATGCATAGCCGATTCCTCGGGTTTTGAAAGAGCCGGACGGTTGGGCGGACTCCATTTTCAGCCAAATGGATTGACCCACTTTATGGCTGATTAAATGGGATTCAATTAGCGGTGTTTCAATATGTAGCGGCATTCAAAAGAGATCCTCAATGAGATGCGAACAGCTAATCTGCGGCCAGTGCCACAAGAATCAAGTCGTACTGTTTCATCCAGTTCCAGCCAGGCTTATCGCTGAGCTCCTGGGGCAATCAAATCAATGTGACGCCCTCGAAGCAATGTAATCGCGTTTCGCAAGTTGCGACACCATCCTGTGGTGAAAAGCAGATTCGGCGGCTTTCTCTGCCGCCAGTTTGTATTTTTGCACTAGGGCGAGGGCATGCGCTTGTGAATCCGGCCCGTGTCTCTCGTAGAGGTAGCTTTTGTCCTCGTAATACTGGAGCCGTTTCTCGTGTTCCGCTGCTATCTCCAGCAGTTTCCCGGCCCGGTTTTCGTACCGCCTGGCGAGGCCGTCGTGGTCGACAAAAGGCCTGATATTTTGTGCGGACACACTCGTGT
Organism: Nitrosospira sp.; assembly: GCA_039928555.1. GTDB lineage: Bacteria > Pseudomonadota > Gammaproteobacteria > Burkholderiales > Nitrosomonadaceae > Nitrosospira. The sequence goes on from JBDSSX010000360.1 coordinate 763, forward strand.
CGTCCTTCTTTGCTTCGATTGTACCGGTCTCCGAGCAGCCCGCTAGTAGGCCCAGCGTGGATATGGCCGCTACAAACTTCCTTATTCCTTTTTCCATGACAGCTAGACTCCAATGAAATGGATGAAGTGAAAGCCGCTCCATCCTGATGCGATCCATGACATTGGAACATTAGGGAAACTCTGGTTTTATACTAGGTAGAACCCTGATGCACAATGCATGAAGAAGCCTCATAATTGTACTCAGTATTACTATAAATAAAAGTCACGTGTTTTGATTATTATCATAATTATTTCTTTATATATTGCGGACCCTAAGTCCTAACTGCGGTTTCCCCCGGAATACGCCAAAAAATGGTATCGCTGCTCACTTTTTCTGCTCGAGCTTTAACGAAGGCAGGGTGTGAGCGAGCAAGACCGATCTATCGCTAGGGCTATCGCTATCGCTAGCCCTAGCGATAGCCAGTTTAAACCTCCCACAATCCTCTCAATAGATACCGATCTGATTTTTTATTGATCGTCTATCACGGCATCTTTAATCCGTGGGAAGACCAATGATCATTGGATAAGCAATTGCAGCAATCGAATTTCCTGCGCTCGTATCACCATCTTATCCTGGCTAAACCGCTGTTCGAGCTTCTCTCGATAACTGCTCCATCATTCCTCGTCCAGATTCTTTACCATAGGCACCATGTCATTTGCGTCGCGTCCATCGAAAAAGTGATGGAACCCGGTCACGGTGCCGATTGCGGGAGCCGATCGTCGCGCAGCGCTTTTCGCAATAAGGATACATCGCGCGGCGTCACTGCAGGTGCCGCGTTTCCCCAGCTATTGCGTACGAAGGTAAGGACGTCCGCTATCTCGCGGTCGGAAAACTTTTTTCCATAACTTGGCATTTTTTTCGGTTTGGGCCCGGTTTTCGTTAGCGGCGCTTTTCCTCCTTCCAGCATGAGGCGAACGAGGGATGATGCGTTTTCGGATAGAACCATCGCGTTGCCGCCAAGCCGCGGAATTTGCGGGGGCTTGCCTGTGCCATTACTCCGGTGGCATTTAGCGCAAAATCCCGAGTAGAGACCCGCGCCGGGACGTTCAAATTGGTTCGCAACAGCCCCTGTCAGCACGAGTCGGCCTTGCATGGCGGGGGGGTTGTAGGATGTTTTTCCCTTCTTCCCCGGCAGGGATTTAAGATAGTGCGCAATGGCATCCAGATCAGCTTTATGTAAATGCTGAGTGCTGTTTTCGATAACGGTGACCATGCTGCCAAACGCAACACTATGTTTGTTATGGCCTGTTTCCAGGAATGTGGAAATTTCCGCCTCGGACCATCTGCCCAGACCCGATGCATCTGTTCCAGTCAGATTCCCGGCAAACCAGTTATCTATCACTGCGCCACTCAAGTAGTCGGGCGATGATTCCGAATATCCTTTTTCCTGGAACGCCAGGCCACGGGGCGTATGGCAGGCGCCGCAATGACCAAAAGTTTGCACGAGGTAAGCGCCGCGGTTCCACTGCGTATCGCGGTCGGTGCGTGGTTGGTATGTCTTCTGATTGGCGAATGCTGCGCTCCAGAACATCAGACCCCAGCGCTGGCTGAAGGGAAAAACGAGTCTGGTCTGGGGCGGCGTGTGACGAACCGGCTTCACTCCTTGCATGAAATAAGCATATAACGCCTGCATATCGCTGTCCGTCGCCGCTGCGAACGAGGCATAAGGCATAGCCGGATAGAGGCGTCTACCGTCCTTGGCGATGCCTTCGCGAACGGCACGGCTAAAATCGGCATAACTGTATCGGCCAATGCCCGTGGTCGGATCTGGCGTGATATTAGTTGAATAAATAACCCCGAAAGGCGAATTGATCGGCAGGCCGCCGGCAAAAGGGGCGCGACGCGGCCCGGCCGTATGGCAACTGGCGCAATCAGCCACCCTTGCAAGGTATTCGCCATGGGCGATGGTTTCGGGATCGGCAGCCAGGGCGTTTGCGACAATCATCCCCCCTACAGCAACCCGGGCAATCCATGCAACCCATGAACGGCCTGCAGCTAAAGCCCGGCTTATCGAACCCCTGAATGCCATTCCCGATATCTTCATCCTCGTTAACCTAAATCCGGTAGTTGGACGGGGTGAAGTGTACGGTTTTTGGGGTACAGGGCAAGGCGCAACGACGCGGAATGGTCGTTCCATTCCAAGAAGTTGCAACGCAGCCATGTGCCGCAAAAACTGTACAATTCACGCCGTAGCGGCCTCACCCGGAAGGTGAGAGCCAAATAATACGAAATATTGTTATTAATCATAACACTGATCTATTAAATGAGCGGTCAACTACCGAATTTAGGATTATTGTAGAAAATACTGATTGCGTAAAATCACAGCTGTTTTTCGAACGGCAATTGACCTGATTGCGGGTATCCATGTTGCATGAGCAGTTTCCTGACCGGCGTGGGAATGGCCGCTTTTAGGGCGTCGTCAAGCGTTAACCATATTGTCTCGTCTTGCTCCTGCGCCTTTATAACGGTGGGATAGGAAACGACTTGCAGCGGCTGCGGATGAATCCGCAGCCTGAAGTGGGTGAAGGTATGATCCAATGGCGGCATGGGCGCCAGCGGCTTTACCTTCATTCCAAAATGCCGGATACAATATGCGATGGCGTCTTCGCTCACCGGCATTTCGGGCAAGCACCATAGTCCGCCCCAAATCCCCGTAGCGGGACGTTTCTCCAGCAGTACTTTGCCTTGCTTCATCAGCATCAACAGAACCGTTTCTCTTTCGGGTAGCGGTCTGCGGGGCCTGGGGGCAGGAAGCCGGTCCACGCAGTTATCCCGCAGTGCGATGCAATCCCGTTGCAGCGGGCACGCCATACACTTGGGTTTGCCGCGAGTGCAAACGGTTGCCCCCAGATCCATCAACGCCTGAGTATAAACTTCAATTTCGCCCCGCTCACCTTTCTCCGAGAGTAGTTCTTCAGCTTTCTGCCATAGTAACGTTTCGTTTTTCCTCTCCCCAGGGTAGCCGTCCACCCCAAAGCATCGGGCAAAGACGCGCTTGACGTTGCCGTCAAGTATCGCGCACCGCTCTCCATACGCAAATGCTGCAATTGCGGCAGCGGTAGAGCGCCCAATGCCGGGGAGCTGTTGAATGACTTCAAGGTCCCGCGGAAATATGCCTCCCTGATCTCTGGTGATCAAACGTGCCGCCTGATGCAGATTTCTTCCGCGCGAGTAGTAGCCCAGGCCGCTCCATAGCGCCAGCACCTCACCCTCGGAACCTGAGGCAACACTTTCGATATCGGGAAAGCGTTGCAGAAATCGCAGGTAATAAGGAACAACAGTGGTCACCTGTGTTTGCTGCAACATGATCTCAGATACCCAGATAGCATACGGATCGCGCGTGTTCTGCCAAGGAAGGTTGCTACGTCCGTGGAGTTTGTGCCAATGGATCAGTTTGGCGGCGAAAGTAGGCATGCTATGGGTTCAGCGCCCCCTTATTAAGGATTAATGTCGAGCTTCACGTTGGACGATTTGACGTTAGCGCCTTTCAACAAACCGATACGGATTGAGCCCCGAACCTTTAGATCCTTCAGCACGGATAAACCCATCGATTCCTCCAGGGTTTCTCCACTTTCGGCTTTTTCTGTATGTTTTCTCTGTTTCCGCTGTTTTGGCAGAAAGCGATCCGCATCCAGTTGATCGATGTCCACTTCAAAGTTGAAGGCTGGCTGGACAAAGCCCGTCGCTCCCAGCGTAGCCCGGATATTGCTGTCCATAAACTTGCCGGTGAAATTAGACTGTATGTTCTGCGACACGCCATCCACGGCGGCACTGCC
>JBDSSX010000361.1:0-2674 GCA_039928555.1 Nitrosospira sp.
CGCAATCCTATTTTATCGACAATACGGGTCTTGGGATTCCCGGTAGCGCCCAAACTGTTGTTAATGGTGGCATTCGCACCCCCGATACGCGCGGTACGCCGAGTATCATCTATGGCGATACAGGCCCCGAGAAAGTGAACACTCACTTGTTCAAAGGCAAGTTGGGCTATGACATTACTTCCGAACTCCAGGCTATTTTTACGGTAGCCTACGAAGATCGCACGCGCAACCAGAATCATCCACGTAATTATTTGCAGAACACCTCCGGGCAGGCATTCTTCGGTGGATCTCAGCCGCCGAATCTGCCTAATGCCGCTTTTGATGGTTCCTCTTTCGATGTGTTAAACAGGGGGTTTGGTTTCAGCTCGGATAAACGTGAGACGCTGAACCTTGGCTTACAGCTTCGCGGCGCACTTACCGAAAACTGGAATATCGATACAACGATCAGTAATTTCGATGTTCTTAAGGATATCCGCGCCACCGCTTTCTTCAATCCGAACGATCCCAATGGGAATGCCACCGGTCAGATTCAGGATTTCAAGAAATTCAGCTGGCTGAATTACGATCTCAAGCTGAGCACTCCCGCAGTGCTTGGCAATCAGAAATTATCGTTTCTGACGGGATATCATTATGATCAATACAACTTGAGTTTCCGGCAGTATAACTTGACGGACTACGCCACGCTTACTCGCGGCGCCTTGCAGGCTGGGAGAAACAATGATGGCCGAACCTCGACCCATGCCATTTTCGCACAATCCGCGTATCGTTTTTCGCCGGGTTGGGATGTGACAGTGGGGGCGCGCCAGGAATGGTGGTCGGCTACCAATGGCGTTGTCGGAAGCGCTGCCGGAAGTACTTCGGTACCGGATCGCGCCGAATCCGCGCTCTCACCCAAGGTTTCTCTGGGTTATGAGCCCGGACCGTGGAAACTCCGTTACTCATTCGGAAGGGCGCATCGGTTCCCGGTGATTGCCGAGCTTTTTCAGTCACTTAGTAGCCCGACTCAGATCCTCACCGCCAACGCGCTGCTCAGACCGGAAAATGGCGTGCACCACAACTTCATGATTGAATATGGACTGTCCAAAGGCTACGTTCGCATGAATGTTTTTCGCGACGACATCAAGGATGCCATCCAACAGGTGCTAAGCGCTTCAGGCATATTGACACAGAGTTCGTTTCAGAATATCGATCAGACCAGCACGACCGGTGTTGAGCTTATCTTCGATCAACGGCGTATCCTGGGTTCGAGATTTGACTTCATGTTCAATGGCACCTGGATGAATGCGAAGGTAGACAAGGGTCCATTCATCAGTTCCACGGATTCAACCGGCGCGAACGCCGATTTTGATCTCACGGGAAAGCAGCGCATCCGTTTACCCCATTGGCGAGCAAACTTCTTTAGCACTTACCACGCTACGGATGCCTGGGATATCTCACTCTCCGGCCGCTATACCAGTGATTCGTTTAATGATCTTGATAATCGGGATCGTGTCAACAACGTGTTTGGGGCCCAGAGCGATTTCTTCTTCATGGACTTCAAGACCAGCTACCGGTTTAAATTGCAGAACGGCTTGAAAAGCCGGGTCTCGTTTGGCATTACCAACCTGAATAATGATAAGGCGTTTGTTTTTCATCCCTATCCGCAACGCACTTATATTGTTGAAGCCGCGTTTAGCTATTAGCCGCCGATGCCGATGATCGACTGTATCCGTTATCGGAACAGATTGACCACGCCGTCCAAACCGACATGGTTGATCGCATAGGTGGCTTTCTCCTGCACGATGGGCTTGGCATGATAGGCGATGCTGACGCCAGCCTCTTCCAGCATCTTAAGATCGTTGGCTCCATCACCGATGGCGATCACCTGTTCCCGCTTCAATCCCAGTTCCTCGCGCACGCGTTTTAGCACGTCGGCTTTTCCCTGTGCGCCAATAATTTCGCCCAATACCTTGCCAGTAAGTTTTCCGTTCGAAATTTCAAGTTTGTTGGCGGCAGCGTAATCCAGCCCCAATTTTGTTTTTATTCTATCGGTAAAAAATGTGAATCCCCCGGAAATGACCATCGTTTTGAGGCCCGCCAACTTCATCTGTTGCAGCATCTTTTCTGCACCGGGACTTAATTGCACGCGCTCATCGTAGACTTGTTGCAACGCATCCTGGTCCAGTCCTTGCAGCAATGCGGTGCGTTGTCTCAAGCTCTCGGCAAAGACGATTTCGCCCCGCATGGTTCTCAGGGTAATTTCGGACACTTGTGGCTTTACACCATGCATATCGGCTATTTCGTCGATCGATTCGATCGCAAGCAACGTGGAGTCCATATCCATCGCCACCAGGCCAAAATCCCCAAGGTGCGCTGTTTGCTCCACGAAAGCGAAATCCAGTCCAGCACCGGCGCAGTATTCGGCGATGTGTTCCCGCCGGTTTGCATTTTTCAGCCGAAACGCCTCACCGGTGATGCGCTCGATATCGGTAGCGCCAGCAAGCTTTGCCAATTCTCTTAAATCGTGGTTAGCTATCTCAAGGCTCTGGATAATGAGATTCATAGAAGATATCAATTATTGTTAAGAAAGTTTTCTGTACGGAGGATCATTTCAAACGCGCGTCGCTCAACGGCACGCATGCCTCGTTATTGTCATAGGGGAATCTTACCAGCGGTATGGGCGGTAAGTGGATTG
>JBDSSX010000362.1:0-3300 GCA_039928555.1 Nitrosospira sp.
GGGCAGCGCGCCGCATTGACCGGAATGAGATGGTGATTGACTCCAAGTCGGTAGCGCTGGGCATCGCCGTATGAAAAAAGGCGGCCTTGCAGCATTTTGTCGGGCGAAAAGCCGATGCCCGGCACGACATTGGCTGGATTGAATGCGGACTGTTCTACTTCGGCAAAGAAGTTCTCTGGATTGCGGTTCAATTCCATCACGCCCACTTCAATCGGCGGATAGTCCTTGTGCGGCCAGATCTTGGTCAGGTCAAACGGGTGGTACGGACAGGTTGCCGCTTCTTTTTCCGGCATGATCTGAACAAACAGCCTCCATTTGGGGAAGTCGCTTTTTTCGATACTTTCGTACAGATCGCGCTGGTGGCTTTCGCGGTCTTTCCCAATGATGGCGGCGGCTTCTGCGTCGGTAAGATTGCGTATTCCCTGTTGCGTTTTGAAGTGAAACTTGACCCAGTGGCGTTCGTTGGCGGCATTGATGAAACTGAATGTGTGGCTGCCAAAGCCATGCATGTGCCGGTAGCTGGCGGGAATGCCGCGGTCGCTCATGACGATGGTGACCTGGTGCAGCGCTTCCGGCAGGAATGTCCAGAAATCCCAGTTGTTGCGCGGGCTGCGCAGGTTGGTGCGCGGGTCGCGCTTGACCGCATGATTCAAGTCGGGAAACTTGAGCGGATCGCGCAGAAAAAAAATACCGGTGTGTTGTTGCCCACCAGATCCCAGTTGCCTTCCTCAGTGTAGAACTTCAGTGCGAACCCGCGAATATCGCGCTCGGCATCGGCTGCACCGCGCTCTCCCGCTACCGTTGTGAAGCGGGCAAACAATTCGGTTTTCTTGCCTATCTGAGAAAAAATCTTTGCCTTAGTGTAGCGGGTGATGTCGTGTGTCACGGTAAACGTGCCGTAGGCGCCTGAACCCTTGGCGTGCATGCGTCGCTCGGGAATGACTTCACGGTCGAAGTGGGCAAGCTTTTCCAGGAACCATACGTCCTGGAGGAGTGCCGGGCCGCGCGGCCCCGCGGTCATGACATTCTGATTATCAGCAACAGGTGCGCCTGCGTTGGTGGTCAATTTCTTGTCATTGCTCATAGGTATCTCCTTGTATCGGGGGATCGGGTTTATTTGAAGTGGCTATCGTTCTTAATGATGAGTGTACTGGACAGATCCCCTGGAGTCACGGATCGACGTCCGTACACGTGAACATTGGATAGCCGCGCTCCTGTCGGAGTACGAATCAGGGACTAGTCCCAGATCTTCCCGGATATCGAACTTGTTCTGGTTTATCGTCTAACATAAAGATCATAGTCATACGATTGTTGATTATTGTCATGAGAAAACCCAAAGAAGCTCAAACTAACCCACGGCTGGAGCGTCGTGAGTTTCTTGTTTCGACACTCGCTACAGGATTCGCAATGATAGTTCGCCCGATTGAAGCGCAGGTGATTACGACCCATGGCATGACCGTCAGCACCCCTGAAGCCGGGACCAGCGCGGAGGATCGCGAGCATGGTGCTTCAGGGCAAGGTTCCGGTCCCATCATGCTATTTCTATGCGGCGATGTCATGACAGGCAGGGGGGTTGATCAGATCCTGCCCCATCCCGGTAACCCTGTTCTTTACGAGCGGTACATGAAAAGCGCGAATGGCTATGTGGAGCTTGCGGAAGAGGTGAACGGCCCAATTCCAAGGCCGGTGGATTTCCCTTATATCTGGGGTGATGCCCTTGCCGAATTGGAGCGAAGAAAGCCCGACGTGCGTATCATTAATCTCGAAACCGCGATCACCCGCAGCGATGACGTGGAGAACAAAGCAGTCAATTACCGGATGCATCCGGACAATATTCCCTGTATTACCGCGGCAGGTATCGATTGCTGCGCGCTTGCAAACAATCATGTTCTGGATTGGGGGTATGCAGGGCTTGCCGAGACGCTGAAAACCTTGGGAATGGCTGGTATCAAAATGGCGGGGGCAGGCTTGAATGTTCAGGAGGCGCGGGTTCCCGCGGTGTCGGCCGTGCATGGAAAGGGGAGGGTACTTGTATTCTCGTTCGGTTCTGAAACCAGCGGAATACCCTGGAGCTGGGCCGCTTCGGCGGAGAGACCGGGAGTCAATTTATTGCGCGACTTTTCTCCCAAAACGGTTCGGGGTATTCACGATAACATCAGATCCGTAAAGCTCACTGGTGATATTGTGGTTGCTTCAATTCACTGGGGTAGCAACTGGGGTTATGAGGTTTCGCGTGAGCAACAGGAATTCGCTTACCAATTAATTGATGAAGCCGGCGTGGATGTCGTTTACGGTCATTCATCCCATCATGTGAAAGGGATCGAGACTTATAGGGGAAAATTGATACTCTACGGCTGCGGCGACTTCTTGAATGACTATGAAGGCATTTCGGGGCACGAGGCATACCGGGGGGATTTGTCTTTGATGTATTTTGCAGGGGTGGAGTCCTCGACTGGTAATCTGATCAGTCTGCACATGACGCCCATGCGGATTAAGAGGCTCAGGCTTAATCGCGCATCTGCGAATGATGCCGCCTGGCTGAGGGATAGCCTCAACAGGGAAGGCAAAAAATTTGGGACGTCGGTAGAACTTAACACCGATAGTTCTTTGATGCTGCGATGGGCAGCATCAAATTAACGCAAATTGAGAGGGTTTTGAATAAATCTGACGCAGATGTGAGGGCGGTTTTAAGGGATGTACAGAAGGCTAACATCACTTACTTCGTCATTCCCGCAAAAGCGGGAATCCAGTAGCCCCATAAACCATGGATTCCCGCTTTTGTGGGAATGACGGTGAGAGGGAGGGACGGACGGATAATTAATGGAGACCGATACTTCATGGAGAACCTTGTTCAAATTCACTGATGGATCAAGGTTGCCCGGCTCCGGGTAATCTAAGAAATTCGCGCCGCGTTTTCGGTCCATAGGTGAGAAAGTGCGGCTCAGGGTGCTCAAGGTAGGCAAGCCGCTCGCGCGCGATTCGGTCGCGCTGGGTATACCGTTTCACTTCCTCTGGGCTGATCGAATAGATTCTCGCTGCATTGAGCCCAAATATTTTAGCGCGGAGCTGTGGTGTAATTTCAGGATAGCCATATTTCGCACGCAACTCGGGCGCAATCTGGAATGCGCGGAACGCCTGGATCTGGTCCTGCGGGGAGCCGTACCATATGGAGTCCGTGCCCCAAAGGACATTGTTCTCGCCGCAGTACTTCAGGAGCTTGCCCAGCGCATGCGCCGCGGCCTCCGGGTCGCGCATCAGGTAACGCCAGGTGCTGCCGAGCTCGGCGTAAACATTACTGTT
>JBDSSX010000363.1:0-5583 GCA_039928555.1 Nitrosospira sp.
GATAAACCTCTTAAAGCAAGTGCGCGCAAGGGCAATCGCCGGGCTTTCTCGGAAATGGCCGAGTTGCATGCGCACATGCGGCAATCCGTTCAACTGTCAGGTGAGGAAATGACCAACGCATTTTCCAGGCTGGGTTCCGCGGAAGGCGTCAGCGAGGAAGATTTTCTATATAGCGAAGCTTCGTGGGACTATATTACGCAGCAGTACCGGGAGCGCTGCACGGAGCCTTCGTTCGTCGACTATTTCTGGGCCATACGCGCCATGCACGCGCCCCTGTTCATTCTGGCGGATATCGCGGCCAAATTGCCGCCCGTCCGGGCTGTGCACGCCATTTCGACCGGCTATGCGGGATTGCTGGGTGCGATGATTCATCTGCGGCGTGGTATCCCGTTTGTGCTTACCGAGCATGGCATCTACACCAAAGAGCGAAAAATCGATCTGGCCCAGGCAACATGGATTCATGATCACAGCGATGATGTGTGCAATACCCTGCATGATGAAATGGGGTATATCCGCGGCCTCTGGATCAAATTCTATGAGCAGGTCGGCCGCATGGCCTATGCGCAGGCATCACCCATCGTCAGCTTGTATGAAGGCAACCGCCTGAGACAGATTGCGGATGGCGCGGCACCGGAAAAAACGCGCGTCATCACCAACGGCATCAATCTGCAAAGATATCAGACCGCGCTCGAAAAACGCCCGGATGGTATTCCGCCGGTTCTGGGATTGATTGGGCGCGTGGTGCCCATCAAGGACATCAAAACATTTATCCGAACCATGCGAATGCTGGTCAATGAGCGATCCGACGCGCTCGGCTGGATCGTTGGTCCGGAAGATGAAGATCCCTCGTATGTGAATGAGTGCAAGGAACTGGTCGCAAGCCTCGGCTTGAAAGATCATGTCAAGTTCCTGGGCTTCCAGAACGTAGCGGAAATTCTTCCGCAACTGGGTTTGATGGTATTGACCTCGATCAGCGAGGCGCTGCCTCTGGTATTGCTGGAGGCGTTTGCCAGCGGCGTGCCATGTCTGGCAACGGATGTGGGATCGTGCCGCGAGCTCATCGAGGGCAGCGGCGAGGAAGACCGCGCGCTCGGCGCGGCCGGAAGCGTAGTTTTTATCGCCGATCCGGAAGGGGCGGCAAAAGCCGCGCTTGATCTGCTCAATAACGCTGTGCGTTGGCGCGCGGCGCAACAGGCGGGACTTGAACGCGTGAAGCGCTATTATGACGACAAGCTGATGTTTTCCTCCTATCGGAACCTTTACGTGCAGGCGCTTGATGACGCTGAGCTGCCTTCACCCACCACTGTACCGGCTTGAACATGACGAGCATAGGTTCCGAAATTCGCAAAATCCTGGAGCGCGACAGCTACTGGTCGGTATTGCGCGCCTATGGCTATGCGGGTCTGGTCAGCGGCGGCCCCTGGGTGCTTTCCATCCTGAGCATCATGATGATCGGCATTCTCGCCGTCATCCTGGGTGTCGCGCAGGGCGAGGTCAACGCCTTCCAGATTTGTGTGACCTACCTGATGGCGGGCTCATTAATCTGGACCGGCGGCATGCAATTGATGTTCACGCGTTTTGTCGCGGATCAGACTTATGCAAATAACAAGGCCGAGGTGCTGCCAAACCTGTTTGGGGTGCTGCTGGTCACGATGGCCGGGGGTTTCGTGTGGGCCGCACCCTTCATTTTCTGGTCTTTCGAAGAGCCGTTTATTCGGGAATTATTGTTGCTGAGTAACTTCATTGTACTGAGCGGTCTATGGATCACGCTGATCTTTCTGTCAGGAATGAAAGCCTATCGACGTATCGTCCTGACATTGGTTAAAGGCTATTCTCTTGGCATTGTCGTGGCGCTCGCGGCGTCTTCGTGGGCGCTGAACGGCTTATTGCTGGGCGTGCTGATCGGCCATGGCTACCTGTTGTTTTCATTTCTGCACCATATCGTGCGCGAATATCCGGGCCGCTCCCTGCTCAAATTCGATTTTCTCCGTAATCGCCGCAATTTTTATATCCTGTTTGCGGTTGGCACACTTTATTATCTGGCGGTTTGGGTCGATAAATTCATCTTCTGGTTTGTACCGGTTACCTCCGAGGCCGTCATCGGGCCACTGCGGGCGTCCATTATTTACGATCTTCCCATTTTCCTTGCCTATCTGTTCATTCTGCCGGGTATGGCGGTATTTCTGGTGACCATGGAAGCCGATTTCGCCGAACAGCACGAGCGTTTTTACCGCGCCGTACGGGAGGGCGACACGCTTATGCATATCGAGTATCGGCGCGACCGGATGGTGTATGCCGCGCGGCAGGGTATCTACGAGATTTTCAAGGTGCAGGGATTAACGGTCGTGCTGTGTCTGTTATGGGGCAGGGAACTGTTGCACGCGGTGGGCATCTCGCCCCTTTATATACATTTGTTCTATATCGATGTCGTTGCGGTCAGCGTGCAGGTATTGCTGATGGCGATACTCAACGTGCTTTTCTACCTCGACGCGCGCCGGGAAGTGCTGCTCATTACGGCATGCTTTTTCATCACGAATTTGATATTCACCTTTGTCACATTGCATCTGGGGGCGGAGACTTTCGGTTACGGCTTCGCTGCCTCGGTAACGCTGTCGGCCTTTCTCAGCCTGTTTATCCTGTCACGCAAATTCAATCGGCTGGAGTATGAAACTTTCATGTTGCAGAACTAACGGATTGCCACTGATAAAGAATTGAAATTGAGATCCGTCAATTGACGGGTTACAGCCCCGGGATAACCAGCTTCAAACAAGCAAGCCTACATGCAAGGCAATGGCATGTAGGAATTCTCATACGGCACAATGCGCTTCGCTTATTACGCCCTACATCCTCTGTGATTACGCTTTGCTAATCCGACCTACTTCTTCTGCTGGTACTCATGATAGTTCACATCGCGACGGTATACGAGCAGGTCATAATCCCCCACCGGCCAATCGCGATCCGGTTGTCTGGCAAAGCCCAGTTTTTCGTAGAGTCTGCGAGCGATGGACATGGGTGGCTCGGTTGATAGAACGAGAGCTTTCAATCCCAGATTTCGTGCGTGCTTCATGGCGGCGGACATAAGTGTTTCGGCGACGCCTTGCCGCCGTTCTTCGGGAGCGACCGCTAGCATGCGCACTTCAAGCTCGTCGGGCTTGGCGATCTCGGCCAATGGGTTCCCATGAGCTGCGAGGGTTACCGTGGCGACGATCCGGTCATCCAGTTCCGCAACCAGTACAGTGGTGTTATTTATTCTCGTGATCGCATCGCGAAGTCGCGCAGCGTATTTTTCGCTGATCGGGAATCCGTCCGCCCGGTATGCTCTTTCGGTCAATTCACCCACAGTTACCGCATCCCGTTCGGTTGCGGTTCTTATAATCAGCGCCATATCGTCTCGTTCTCCATGTCTCTGAGGTTCATCAAACATCGCATTCCCGGTGCGAACACCTTGGCGAAAGTCTTTTGACGGGTTACGCTGCGCTACCCAACCTGCTAATCATATCAGTCCTGTCCATATCAGTGCTGTCGACTTGTCTGCAGGCATATAGTAGGTTGTGCTTGAAGGGTAGGTATGGCGGATCAGAAAAAAGGAGGCGCAAAATGGGGTTGCTGGTCAATGGAAAGTGGGTCGATGAGTGGTACGATACCGCGACGACGGGTGGTAGTTTTGTCCGTACCACCGCGCAATTCCGCAACTGGATCACATCCGATGGACACGCCGGGACGAGCGGTGCGAGCGGCTTTATCGCCGAGGCGGGGCGCTATCACCTGTATGTGTCGCTGGCCTGCCCCTGGGCGCATCGCACGCTGATTTTTCGTGCGCTGAAAGGGCTGGAGGGCATGATTGGGGTATCGGTGGTCAATCCCTATATGGGCGATCATGGCTGGACGTTCGAACAGGCGCCGGGTGTGGCGGCGGACCCTGTACAGCAGGCTCAATATCTCTATGAGGTCTATCTGCGCGCCGCTCCCGATTACACGGGCAGGGTGACCGTGCCGGTGCTGTGGGACTTGCAGCGCGATACGATCGTCAGCAATGAATCGGGCGAGATTATCCGCATGCTGAATCGGGCCTTCGACGGCATCGGTGCGGCGGAAGGGGATTATGCGCCCACCGCGCTGCTGTCGCAGATCGATGAGATCAACGCGCGTATCTACGACACAATCAACAATGGGGTATACAAGACGGGCTTTGCCACTGAGCAGCAGGTCTATGAGAATGCTGTGGCGGCACTGTTCGAATCTCTGGATGAGCTTGAGCAGCGTCTTTCCCGCCAGCGCTATTTGCTGGGGGACCGCGTTACCGAAGCCGACTGGCGGCTATTTACGACGTTGCTTCGTTTCGATGCGGTCTACCATGGCCACTTTAAATGCAATCTCAGGCGGCTGGTGGACTACCCGAACCTCTGGGGCTTTACCCGCGAGCTGTATCAATGGCCGGGCGTCGCCGCGACGGTGAACATGCGGCACATCAAGGAGCACTACTACCGCAGCCACCCCACTATCAATCCCAATGGCATCGTACCTGCGGGTCCGGTTCTGGATTTTGGCCAGCCTCACGGCCGCGCGGAGTTGCCGGCTTCTAATCCGATCTTATGAGAAGTGGCCGGGTCAGTTAACCCGGCTTATCAATACCACTTTCGCTGATTGGTAATGGTTGGTACCAGCGAATACCCACCGCTTTCCAGGCGCATGGCGTAATGCGCTGACCGATGGGAGGCAAACCTCGGGATGTTATCTCTGTTTTACCCAAAGCGTACCCCAGGCGCCACCCCCGCCACCCCAATTTTCCACGTCCGCCGAGCGAACCAGCAATTTCCTGTAAAGCGAAAAAAAGCGCCGCGAATTCGTTTTATCCATTATCAGGTCCACACAGTCAGCCAAGAAGTAGAGGATATGCGAACCAGCAAAGCCAATAATTTTACGCATTTTGGAGTTCCGTTAAAGTCATGCATTTTCACAGGCAGGAAAAAAGAAAAAGGCCCGGTGCGGGATCACCACAACCGGGCCGGCCCCCTTGTAGGGAGAGTACTGTCCCCCACCTTACTTGCATGCATAACTCGTGCCAGAAACCTCCCACTAAATTAAACATTATTGGATAACAGTCATTTACACGAATTTTTTCTTATACTGTGACCCGCCATATGAGGCAAGTGTAAAAATATCCGTCATTAACGCCTTTTCAAAATGATATGTATTATCCGGCGCCGCGCCCAGCGTGCCCCGGGGATTTCTAATAATTAAACCGTATCTGGGTAAAGTAAGTCCGTTGCGGCATGGGGTGAAAGACCCAGTATTTTTCGTTGTTAACGTTGTCGATACCACCGCTGATAACTATTCGCTTGTTGATCCTGTAATTTGCGCGTAAATCAACAACGGTGTAGCTGGTAAGCCCTGCATATGAAAAGCCATTGGTGTCGGTGTTATTCAATTGGCCGAACTGGCCGCTGCTGTATCGAAGCATCACCGAGGTGCTGAACTTTTCGGTTGCACGATAAGAAACTACTACGTTGGATCGCCACTGGGGAACTCTGGGTTGACGTTTGCCGGTTGAGGGAACGGCAGCGTTGGGATTGGCTGCGGTCG
>JBDSSX010000364.1:0-1667 GCA_039928555.1 Nitrosospira sp.
CCGTTGCTCATGAGCAGGGCGGTACTCATCCCCTCCAGAAAAGGGATCATTTCAGCTAACTGATGTAAATCCTGCGAGATTTCTTTTATCAAGCCTTCAACTTCGCTGGCATAACGCTGGTGTTGTACATCCCTTTCGCGTTCAAAGTTGTCTATCAGGCGCAAATAAGTAATTGCACTGAACGATGCTACGATGGCGAACAGGATCAGGCTGCTCAACAACAAGACTTTCCACTTCAGGCCCAGAAATCTGTGTGGCTTGGAGCTTACGGTACCATCACGCTGTACCGTACCATTATGGAGATTCTGTTCCATGGGTATCGTCTCTAGAACCGGTAGGAACCAAGGACCGAGAAAAGATGCCAGCGTTGAGCCAGGTCGCCAGTATTTGGATTATCCAGAGTCGAGAGCCAAGCAGTGCCATTTACATGGTGATATTCCGCGCGCAGCATGAACTCCGGTGTGATATTCCAGCGCAGGCCAACAGTTATATCCTTGGCAAAGCGAGTATGGGCAGGGCGACCTCTGCTGGCGGGCGACGTCGCCCATTTGCTTCCGTCACGATCCGCCCTGTCCGTATATAGAGCATCGTAACGAACGATGCCTTCCCACTCGGGGGTAAAACGATAGACACCTTGAAAATAATAGCTTTCACCGTAGAAATCCATTGCGAGTGGAGCTACGCCGAAATCCTTATATTCAAGGCGGCGGAGCGCATATTCCGAAGTGAGGCTCCAGCGTTCGGCGTTATATTGAGCGGAAAAAATAAGTGGCGTGAATCGGATCGAGCCTGCATGAAGGCTATCAACCGCCGCCGGATCATAACCGATATTTAATTGCGACCCACTGACTGCAAAACGGAGCCTTCCTTCATCAAGTTCATAAATTACACGGCCGATATATGATATCTCCGGGGTAAAGTGGCCTGATCGCTCACCGCCCAACAAGGCGACTTCGGTTTCTGCGCCTCTAACCAATGGGCGGGCTGTCCCCAGCTGAATGGAAATATTTCCTATATCGGAGCGGTATTCACCATATAAATGTACTCCATCCGCAGCGATTGCGAGTTTGCGCGTGCGATCAAAATAAATGGATTGGGGCAACAGAATACTAGGCCGTGTGAAAGGCACGTCGCGCGTGTCGTTGTAGAAACCGAGTGGGTTCTTCATTCTGCCCAGTCGTATTCCCAGTTGGCTGCGCTCTCCGGAGAAATACGTGTAATCCATAAATCCAAAATCGAGGCGGACATTGCCGGGGCTGCCTTCGCCAGCGGTACGCGACAGCATTTGGGCCGAAAATTGCAACCTGGTCAGTGGCCGCATCGAAGCGTTCAACCCTAATTCCCTGAAGTCGAAGCTGCCGCTATCGGAGCTACTCTTGCCAAAAAAGTTGTTATTGCCCGAGCTCATCAGCCAGGACTGGCTTGCGAAACCATGAATTTGCAGATTATGAGGCAGTGGTGGCAGCTTTGGCAGCGTTGGCAGCGTTGGTAATTTTGGCAGCTTTGGCAGTTTGTCAGCTTGTACAGACAAACTCCACAGGAGTGCCGGCAGGGCAATCACAGTGATGACCCATGGGGAATGCTTACGCGAACGGCTATTTGATCTCAAGTACATTGACTCTGCCATCCGTCTTGGATTTGATTAAATAGCCGATTGCTCCAGGCGT
>JBDSSX010000365.1:0-3437 GCA_039928555.1 Nitrosospira sp.
GCGTTGGAGGCGTTTATACCGCCCCGGAGAATGCGGGAAATTCGCTTCGAGTTATGGGGAAACCCGGAAAACTGCAGGAATCACTCACGCAGGACGCCCAGCAATGCACCCCGTGCCTGTAAATCGCGCATAATTGCCAGCCCTCCCTGAATCACGACTTCGGGCGAGGGATGATGGCTTTCCTTGGCAACAATCTCAAGCGCCGTTTGACCTGTATGCCCGGTAGTCTCTAATAATTTGACCAGGCGCGACGTAAATGCGTTGATTTCAGTGAACCGTATCTGATCGCCGGTATCGCGGAATACCAGTAAATAGGTTTCTATTGACATGATTCGAGTGCGTGGGGCGATACGATGCACGGGCCATCGGTAACAAAGATTAGCGAGTACCGGATTTAGAATGGGGCGTTGTTCCAGCAGGCTGCCTTCGGGATCGATCCCCTCCCAATCCGGCACGTCCATTGAAATGGAAAGCGCCAGTTCTATCCATTCATAGTGCGCGAGCTCCAGCATGAATTCCGGATAATCCGCGGGTGACGTCCATTCCGTTTGCAGGAACTGAATAAACTCATCGGGTATTTCCCGGAAGAAAGGTGAGCGGCTACGATGTGTGGAAAGGAACGCACGCACGAGCCGTCTCCAGCGGCGCGTTCCCAGTACTTTTCTGAGTACGGGAAAGCAGATCAATAAGAAATTCTCAACGTTGTTGTAAACCAGCCTTCTATATATCCGCATACGCGTTGCGTCAATGCCACGCGGACAAGCATTCGCCTTCGGGTCGCGGATATGTGCGGTGAAGGCGTACTGGAAGCGCTGAAATTCAGGAAGCGGCGCGGACATGGCTCGCACCCGCATGCCGAGTCTGAATAAGACCGATGCGTTCGACCTCATGCATCAGTTCATGTAGAGGGGGAATATTAAAGTCTCGCTCCAGCAACGTGGGCGCTACGCCATGAATGCGGTAAGTTTGCTCCAGCAATGACCATACTGGATCGATTACGTTCGCGCCATGAGTGTCGATAATCAGATTTTCCGCTTCATTGTAATGTCCGGCCATATGCATGTAGACAATGCGTTCGGAAGGCATCGCGCGAATGAATTCGATGGGATCATAAGCATGATTGACGCTGTTGACATATACGTTATTTACATCAAGATGCAGGTCGCAGTCCGCTTCGGTTAACACAGCACGAATAAAGTCTGCTTCACTCATTTCAGTAATGGGCGCTCGCACGTAAAACGAGGCATTTTCCAACGCGATGCGGCGCCCCAGGATATCTTGAGCGCGGCGAATGCGTACGGCAACATATTTCACTGCTTCTTCGGTAAAAGGTATCGGAAGCAGATCATAGAGATGGCCATCGTCGGAACAGTACGAGAGATGTTCTGTATAAAGCGAAATCTGATGCTGATCCAGGAACTGCCGAATCCTGTGCAGCAACACTTCATCCAACGGTGCCGGGCTACCAATGGAGAGTGAGAGTCCATGGCAGACGAAGGGGTGACGCTCCGTGAAAGTGCGCAAATCCCGCCCCGCCACACCGCCGAAATCAATCCAGTTTTCCGGAGCGATTTCAAAGAAGTCAATAGCGGCGGGGACATGTGTTTTTAGCTCAGGAATTAATTCCCGCCGAAAACCCAGCCCCGCGCTGGCACGACACAGGGATTCCACCACGAACCAGTAATTACTTCTTCATCCCGCCATGCGGCGCTGTATTGGGCGCACCGGGTGCGTGGGGTGCGGGTCTGGCTCCCCCATAGCTGTCAGCCTCAGGCTGGTCGACAGCGCCATCCTTGTTGGCATCCATCCTATCGAATATGGCTTCGTGATGCTTCATAAACTCTTGCTTCGTGACCTTGCCATCCTTATTGGTGTCCACCATCGACATGCCACATCGACCTTCGCCGGATTTTGCTCCACCACCATATTTGTTGGGGTCTACCTTGTCGGCATACGCGAGCATGGTGCCCTTATCCAGAGATTGCGCGGTGAAAGGACTGTCAGCCGCGGAGGCGAGCGGTACAGCACCGAGCGAAGCGGCAAAGGCGGAACCCACGGCCAGGGAAATCATGGTTTTCTTGTTGCACACGGTATCTTCTCCTAAATTTTGGATAAAATATTATGTCACAATTCGAGGGGGATTGGAGGACCGGGTTAGCTGGAGGGTCGATTCTTTTCGCACGGAAACCGCACTCGGGAAAGCCCCCCAGCTGGACAAGATACCGAGGATACGACGATAGGTCGTTGGCCCAGGTAATTATTCCTTTGCTTACTTACTGCCACCACACTTGCCGTCCTTCGTTTTTCCCTTTATTTCATCTTTATCGACAACACCATCTTTGTTGGCATCCATGTGTTCGAACATGGCATTGTGATGCGCGGTCCATTCTTCCTTGGTGATCTTGCCATCATTGTTGGCATCCGCCATGGCCGCGCCACACCTCCCTTCACCGCATGCGCCTTGGCCGCCGCATTTACCCTCGCCGCCTTTTTTTTCACCATATTTATGCGTATCAGCTACCATGTAGCCCCTGTCGAGGGATTGCATGCCAAAAGGGTTGTCAGCCGCGGAAGCAATGGGTACGGCGGCAAGCGTGGTGACAAGGGCTGAGCCCACGGCTATAGAAATGATGGATTTTTTGCTGGACATAATGTTCTCCTGTAGGTATGAAGGAATGTTGCGTTGCAACTCAGCGAAAAACCGCGCTGTTACAGGAATTTTATGGATGAGTTCCTTTTTTATCGCCGGTTCTGGCGCGTGAGCGAACACCTGATATCAACCGACCCCGCCATATTTGAAGCACGCAATTAACCACTCGCCAACACAAATATGACTTGGTAGAAACATAGCACAGATTTTCAGGGGAGGTGCGACATTTTGTCGCACCTGATCGCAACGATGCCGGTAGAAAACCTGAGAAAAGTCTGGTGTGATGACAATTGTTCCTGAATCACTAAAGAATGTGCTATTTATTTTCCTTTAGGGGTATCCAAGCAATGGGAATTCTGCAAGAATTCGTGCTGTCATGTATGTCGGATTTCATGCAAACTGACTGATCAGAAGGCATCTGAAGCCCCCGAATATGAATTCATCCTCCGTTGATCCAGCCATATCGCCTGATTTTATTTTTTATTTTCTCTTTCAGGTACTTATCTGCGTTAGAATTGACTTTTCCGCAAAATACTTCAAACGAACAGCAAACCTACTTGCTGTATAATTTTTATTCTGTAAAAGCGTCTTGATACGTCATCAGAGATATAAAAGGAATATTAAAAATGCCGCAAGAACTGCGTAAACCAGCCACTCCTTACAAGCTGAAAAAAGGGGAGAGCTACATGAGTTCCAAGCAGCTTATGCATTTTCGCAGCATACTGGAAGGGATTAAAGTCGAATTAGGGCAGGATATAGATCGCACGGTGCATACCATGCAGGATGA
>JBDSSX010000366.1:0-3334 GCA_039928555.1 Nitrosospira sp.
TCTTCGCCGGGGAATCTCGAATAAATCCTCCTTGAACTTTGGCAGTTGCCCGGTGCCCCGCAAACTTTCCGCATTGACCAGGTACGGCACGTAGGCCTCAGTGTAACCATGCTCCCGCGTATGTGTATCCAGCATGAACTGCGCAAGCACGCGATGAAGGCGTGCCAGTCCGCCTGTCATCAGGCTGAAGCGCGCTCCGCTGAGTTTTGCGGCGGCCGGAAGATCGAGTAAACCCAGACTCTCGCCAATGCTCACATGGTCCCTCACCACAAACTCGAACGCGCGCGGCGTTCCCCAACTGCGTACCTCTCGATTATCGGCTTCGCTCGTGCCTTCCGGTACGCTGGCATGCGGCAGGTTGGGAATTTGCAGCAATATGTGCTGCAATGCGGCTTGAGTTTGTTCAAGCTGAACTTCAGCCTGTTTCAGTTCGTCGCCGAGATTATCCACCTCCGCCAGGATAGCGGTAACATCCTCACCTCTGCCTTTGGCATTGCCAATCTGTCTGGAAACGGCGTTACGCCGCGCTTGCAGTTCCTGGGTGCGAGTCTGAAGCGTTTTGCGTTCTGCTTCCAGCGAGTTGAATTCCGTAACCGGAAAAGTATGGCAGCGTTTGGCGAGAAGCCTGACGACGTTTTCCAGATCGGTGCGTAATAACTGAATATCTAACATGCAAACTCCAAAAAACGTGTCTTACGCCGGGTTCTGATAACCGCGGCTGTCTACGGCATTTTCTTCGCCTGCCGGTCTAATTCGCGCAAATGCGCCAGCTTTTCCGAAATTTTCCCTTCCAGCCCGTGCGCGGTCGGTTGGTAAAATTTAACCTCTGGCATGCCTTCCGGAAAATAATTCTCCCCGGCGGCGTAGGCTTCCGGATCGTCGTGAGCGTAGCGATACTCGTGTCCGTAGCCTAATTCCTTCATCAGTTTGGTGGGTGCATTACGCAAATGCTCGGGTACGCAATGTGACGGGTTGCTGCCTATGAAAGACCGGGCTTTATTATACGCAAGGTAGGCGGCATTGCTCTTCGGTGCGCAGGCAAGATACAGCGTTGCCTGCGCCAGGGACAGTTCTCCCTCCGGACTCCCCATTCGTTCGTAAGTCTCGGTGGCATCGAGGGCAATCCGCAATGCGCGCGGATCGGCCAAGCCTATGTCCTCCACCGCTGCGCGAATCAACCGCCGCCCGATGTAAAGCGGATCGGCGCCTCCGTCCAGCATGCGGCACATCCAGTATAGTGCGGCATCCGGGTTGGAGCCGCGTAGCGATTTATGCAACGCCGAAATCTGATTATAAAATTCATCACCGCCTTTATCAAAGCGGCGCGCACCGCGAAAGAGTGCGTTACCAACATAGTCCGCCGCTATTTCGGTAACTCCGCCGGTGGCCGCCGCAGTTTTTATTTGTTCCAGAAAATTGAGTAAGCGCCGCGCATCGCCATCCGCATATCCGATCAATAAGCGTCTGGCGTCATCGGTAAACCTCAATCCCTGCAATGCAAGATTTATCGCTCGTTCAAACAGGATTATGAGCTCGTCTTCAGACAAAGCGGTGAGCACATAAACCTGCGCGCGCGACAATAGTGCACTGTTGACTTCAAACGAAGGATTCTCGGTGGTAGCGCCGATGAATGTCACCAAACCCTGCTCGACATACGGTAGAAAGGCGTCCTGCTGTGACTTGTTAAAGCGATGCACCTCATCCACGAACAGAATGGTGTGGCGGCCTGATTGCTGCAATGCGACTTGCGCTCGCTCTATCGCTTCACGGATATCCTTGATACCCGACAATACTGCCGATAGCGCAATGAATTCAGCATCAAACGACTGCGCCATCAGGCGCGCCAACGTAGTTTTGCCGGTGCCAGGCGGTCCCCACAATATCATTGAATGAGGCTTGCCGGATTCAAACGCCAACCGCAATGGCCTGCCCGCGCCAAGCAAGTGCGACTGCCCCACAACGTCTCCCAGTTTTTGGGGACGCAATCGCTCCGCAAGCGGTGCCGCAGGCTCCCGCTTTTCGAACAAATCAATCACTGATTACGTCCGCTCCTTCGGGGGGACTGAATTTGAACAACTCCGGTGAGAGCCTGGGGTTTTGTTCTACCCGGGAAAATGTAAGCACCGTAGTCTGACCAAAGTTATCGTGCAACTCCATTGCTTTCAATTCACCTGCCAGGGTGAACCCCAAGCGCACCCATTCAAAGGTACCCTCTTTGGCTTTGGGTTTTGCTTCGAGCCATTCCGTATCTCCCTGCAACCCGATTTCAGTCAGATCAAAACTGGTCTCGATATTGATACTGCCCGCCAATAACGCGGCGGGACTACTGCCGATAGCAAGATCCAGCTTGCGTACGGTCACCTGATCGAGATCACGGTCGTAAAACCATATCCGTATGCCGTCGCCGACAATCAGTTGTTCGTACGGCTTTTCGTAAACCCATCGAAATTTGCCGGGGCGCTCGAATTGCATGGTACCGCCCCCTCTTTGCACCACGCGCGTATTTTTGTCCAGAACCGTCTGGACAAACGCCGCGCGAACGGTGCGTGTATCCTGGATGAAAGTCTTGAGACTGCTAATCGCCCCAGCCTCCGCAATCGAAGTAAACAAGGAAAGTAGCAGCAGGAAACAGGATCGTTCTAGAAAATTCATAATGTTTCTCGATAGCATTTAGCAAGCGACACGGATCGATGCGAGTCTCCTAAAGAAGCCACAATTTACTCTGCGCGTGCATCCAATGCGCCAATCATGGAACGTCATCCGACTCGATCGAGGTTGCAACTGCGATTTTACCGGCTTCTACCTTTATCAGGGCGGATAAAACACCTTGATCCGGTGTCATCACGATAGCGCAGGTTCACGCGAGTGGATCTTTCCTCCAGTTCGGGTGTCCTACATAGATATCGTTGTTTTATGCCTGATTAAAAAGATCACAGGAAAAACTACAATATATTTGTGGGAACTACATGGAAATATCAAAGTCTAAATTACGCTTGCGGATTTATTTCGCTGCTGAAAGTTGGTAGTATTTTCAATTATTGGTAACAGGAGGTAATCAAAATGGCAACAACACTGGAAACATCAGGCAGCCACGCCGGGTCGAGCGATCGTGACTACGACATGTCGCTATGGTACGACTCAAAATGGTACAAGTTTGGACTGATCACCATGCTAGGGGTGGCGATATTCTGGATCTGGTTTCAGCGGACCTTTGCCTACTCGCATGGCATGGACTCGATGGAGCCGGAATTTGAGAAGGTATGGATGGGACTGTGGCGGGTGCACATGATCGTCATGCCGATTTTTGCGCTGGTCACCTGGGGCTGGATCTGGA
>JBDSSX010000367.1:0-3075 GCA_039928555.1 Nitrosospira sp.
GATACGTCAGCGCTTCGAAAAGGCAGTCGCGCGTCTCGGCATAGGCGTGCGTTCAGGCCGCTTCAAAACATTGGATACTTCGCGTTTCCGTCCGCCTTCAGCGACTTCAACAGTAGCGCAAATGATGACACCAGCGCGCGCGGCGGCGCAAGGAAGAAACAGGAATGGGAAAAACACGGGGGATCAATTCGAGCTATTTTAGTTGCTCGCCTTGCATGACAACCAACGGTAGGATGGGTGGAGCGAAGCGTAACCCATCTATCATGGTTTGTTCAGCACTAACGACTATTGGTGGTTACTGCGCTTCTATTGGCCTTTCTTCCACCTCTAACTCAGCTTCCAGCTGCTTCCACAAACACTTGCCCTTGCTTTCACGCTCTATCATTTCCAATTGCTGCGCGTGAGCTTCCAGTTCCTCCGCGCTGGCGGGCGGTACTGTCAATTGCAAGTCGCGCAGATTGGCGGCGATCTCGAGCGCGGTGGGCGCCTCCAGTTCCATCAGCAGGCTATCCTGCCCGCGCGTCATGGCAAGATAGACTTCCGCCAGCAATTCCGCATCCAGCAGCGCGCCGTGCAGCGTACGCCGGGAATTATCCACCGCATAGCGTTCGCATAACACATCCAGATTGTTTCTCTTTCCTGGATGCAGTTCTTTGGCCATTTTCAAGGTATCGGTCACCGAATGACAATACTCGCTCAAAGGCTGTAACTCGGCCAATCCAAACTCATGATCGAGAAACGCAACGTCAAAAGCGGCGTTGTGCATGATGAGTTCCGCTTCCCCCAGAAACTCCAGCAATTCATGGACGACATCCCGGAATTTCGGCTTATCCTGAAGAAACTCCGTAGTCAATCCATGAACCTGCAATGCGCCCTCCTCGCTCTCCCGCTCGGGATTCAGATAGCGATGAAAGCGGCGGCCTGTAAATCGGCGGCTTCGCATTTCCACCGCGGCGATTTCGATAATGCGATGGCCAAGCCTGGGATCCAGACCGGTGGTCTCGGTGTCGATAAAAATCTGGCGCACGGATTTATATTCCTATTCAAAACTCATGTTGATGCAGGCTTCTGCCGGTAAAATCCTTCAACTTCCTTTATTTCTATATAATTTCTGTTAATTCTTAAAGTTACTCACTCGCCAACATCGGCTTTTCCAGTATCGATTGCACCCCGCGATTAGCAAGTATGTCCGCCTGTTCGTTGCCCTCGTGACCGGAATGGCCGCGCACCCACAGCCACTCGATCCGGTGGCGCTGCGTCAGCGCATCAAGTTCTTTCCATAGATCATCATTTTTTACCGGCTTTTTGTCAGCAGTGCGCCAGTCGCGTTTTTTCCAGGAATGGATCCATTCGCTGATGCCCTTTTGCACGTATTGGGAATCGGTATGCAGCCGCACTTCGCATGGCTGAGTCAGAGCTTCCAGCGCGCGGATGACTGCAAGCAGTTCCATGCGGTTATTGGTCGTCAGCTTTTCGCCGCCATACAGCTCCCGCTTGTGACCGTTGTATCGCAGCAGCGCGCCCCATCCGCCAACGCCGGGATTACCCTTGCAGGCGCCGTCGGTGAATATTTCCACTACCCCGTCCCGCTTCGCTTTCACCTAATCCCGGCCTTGCACTCTGGTCTTTACTGTGATCTTGCCGCGCGCGGCCAAGCGTGGCTCCTGTCCGGACGTGCTGCCGCCAAGCTTTTGCGCAACCGGAGCCATGCCTCGCCTGGCGGCGCGCACTTCTTTCCACTCGGGCTTGATCACGCGCATGCCATGCACGCGTTTGACCGCCGTCAGGAAGTAGATACCGCCGGAAAACGGCCACCAGCGATCACCCGCGGTCTCCATGAAATTGAATCGCTTCAGCCATTTTTCCTGACTGAATGGGGGCGCATAGCAACATAAGCAGTCTTTAGTAATTTCGAAATCCAATAACGTCAACCAGTCCTTGAGTCTCGGCAGTGCGATGAACTTGCCGTGCCAGGGAAAATGCTTCTCAACCGGCGAGTCTTTGAGCTTCGGGATGGAAATCAAATTGCCGCGCCAGGGAAAATGCTCCTCCATCAATCCGAAAACCCCACGCACGCCCCAAAGACTGCGAGGATTGAAGCCACAGACAATTACATGACCCTCGGGCATGAGTATCCGTTGCACCTCGCGCAAAATCTGATGCGGATTGGCACTGAATTCGAGCACATGGGGCAGGAGTACCAGATCTATGCTGTTCGTTTCAATCGGCAGAAAATCAGGGGCCGCCCGTAGCGCGGCACCTTCCTCCAATGCCGCACAAAACCGCAGTGGCATGCGATTAGCACGTAGAAAATCATATTGCGGAAACCCTACCTGCATGGCGTTGTAGCCAAACACATCCACCACAGCCTGATCGAAATGGTTCTGCTCCCGCTCCAGCAGATATTGGCCCAGACAAGTGTCTAACCATTCCAGCCTATTTTTTATCGGCATATATATTGAAGAACCGCAGAAGAGAATTCGATTATGGACTAATATAAAAACTCATCGTTCAATCACACATTCCTCTATAACCCGCATTGCATCACCCTGCCCATCGGATCCACAACTCAATTCGACCGCCGACAATCATGACTATGCCTCATATCGTTGCAATTCGCGCCTTCAACGACAATTATGTCTGGGTTATCCGCGACCACTGCCACGCGGCCGTGATCGATCCGGGCGACGCCTCACCCGTGCTGGATTACCTGAAACAAGAAAAACTGAAACTCGTCGCCATTCTCAACACCCACCACCACAACGACCATGTGGGAGGCAACGCCACGCTGTTGCGTGAATTTACGGTGCCGGTTTATGGTCCTGCGAACGAATCGATTCCTACCGTCACGCACCCTCTCCGGGAATGCAATGACAAAGAGAGCGAAGAAGGCAATGCCTATATTCCGGAATTCTCGCTCAGTCTCAGGGTGCTGGATATCCCCGGCCATACCGCCGGGCATATTGCGTATTATGGCGCAAACCTGCTGTTTTGTGGAGATACCCTGTTCGCCTGCGGCTGCGGACGGTTATTTGAGGGCACCACACAGCAAATGGTTGATTCACTGCAAAAACT
>JBDSSX010000368.1:0-13756 GCA_039928555.1 Nitrosospira sp.
CCTCGTGCCGAATTCAAGCTGCCTATCGGTATACGTCTAATTGCCGCGCCGGCCCAATGGTCTCCGGGCGCATTTCAGACGCAGCTTTACGGCAATTGAAGGATTGGAGCCTTTGCGCAGCCGTTACAACCCAACCCAAGTGGGTTATCACGTCAAGACACGCTGTGCCGCACCCAAAACCGCACACTTCACCCCGTAGCGGCCTTGCCCGGAAGGTGAGAGTCAAATAATACGAAATATTGTTATTAATCATAGCACCGATCTATTAAATGAGCGGTCAACTACCGGATTTAGGTTGAAATGGCTCTGAGTCTAACAATTAGCGTCTTGGGTTGCGCGCCCCTGCTACAAGGGTAGCCGTTTCTGCAAACATTTCTGGATAGGTTCGCATACATTCGGAGCGTTCGAGATTAACGCGCTGCTGGTTCAGAGTGCGATTTGACTCATTCAGTTGAAACCCAAATACCTCCGCTGTAGCTGTCTCGGCATGCGCTATCTGTAAGGGATTGGCTGGGGGCAATACCAAATCCAGCATTACGGCACCGAGTTCCTTCTTGAAGTGCCCCGCTTCCCAGTACCAGCGGGTAGTGGCTTTACGATCCTCTTTCCCTGGAATTTTTTCGCAATTGTAGCTACCGTAGCCGCTGAAATCGAATAAGGCAACTCGTGCCGCGGGATGACGCTGCCGTGCGTCGGATACCTCGTGTATCATATAGTTTTTCCACTCCTCGAATGTAGGCCAAAGACCTACTTCCTCAAAAAGAGCCAGTATTTGAGCGTGGTAAGGATAGATGATTAATTTCACGTCGGTGCGAGACTCCGCTGCCATATCGAGAATAGCGCGCAGATGGGTAAAATCGGCAAGAGCAAGCGAACCTTCTGCTTTTTTTATATAGATTTTGGTATTTTCTTGTGCTCTTTGCCGAAACAGCGCGTAGTAGCCGTCCCTGCGGACGATCGGCCCATATTCGTTCAGAGGGTTGAATCCTCTAGGAGTAATGGTTTCCGCTTCATTATCGTGCTGGATAAGCAGCGTACGGACGGCGTCCTTTATGGAAGCGAGTGAGAATAGGCTATCGAAACGCCAGAACCATTGGGTAACCGGGTGTTGCTCCGCAATTGGGTGAGCCTGCCGTAGGGCGAATGGCGGTTGTTGCGGTATCTCTACAAAATCAAGAAACTCGACACCCAGTATAATGACTTTCGGCTTGATACCAATTTGGTGCAGATGCTCCAGTTGTTCGCGGGCGGTACTGATGCTACTACCTGGTATTGCGAGGTTATACGCTGACAAACCGTATCGACCGAATGCGTGCGAATCTGGATCGAGACCCGCTTCAGCGCGCGAGTTGCCGAAGATGAGCGAATCGGCGCGCATTTCGGCAACTTGCGTGAGCTTAATTTCGTTTTGATAACGCGTAAGGCCGGGCTTGATAAGGTTGAGGCCGGGGCGAACCACGATTCGGTATTGATTATACGGGTCCACGATCGGTACGAAAGCAACCACAATCGTAACGCCAATCAAGATGGAAACCGCTAAATAGCGTATAAAAAGCAGTGAATGGGGTGACCGTCTCATCGTTACTCGTGTGCTGATCAGAACTGGAAGTAAAGAAATTCGTTTGGACGATTCAATGATAGCAAGCTGATCACCGTCAGGAGGCCGAGAAAAATCGCCCAGCGACGTGATGGCACCCAGGTCAACCGACGCGCCAAACGTCCAGCGAGCAACTCTGCGGACGGCTTAAAATCGAGAGCTGGTTTAAACCGGTGAGTGAGTTCTTGCGTATTAGGCAGGAAAAACGTGATCCCCGCAGCGAACGCAATCCATCCCCATGTTTCTACGAAACGAGAACCTCCTCCCAGATAGAAGCTGACACCGAGGTTCTGGAGAGCCGGCGCTAATATTCCGATTCGATTGCCGATGGCTTCCGGCAATGCAACACCGAAACCGCCTGTCATACCCCGAACAATTTCCCATGAGGTAGCCAGATCGGGTGAGCGAAAAAATACCCACGCGAAACACACCGCAACAAATGTCGTAATAGTGGCTATGAGCTTCCATATCTCCGACTCAGAAGGAAAGCTCAAGCGTCTGGATATCGCAACCCACGCGTGGTGGATAACTAGATAGAACCCATGGAGGCCGCCCCAGATGATAAAATTCCAGCCGGCACCGTGCCACATTCCACCCAGGACCATGACAGCCATCAGATTGCGATAACGGTTGAACGAGCCAGACCGATTCCCCCCGAGCGGAAAGTATAAATAATCGCGAAGAAAACGCGACAGCGTCATATGCCACCTCCGCCAGAACTCGCTGATGTTGCCTGCTTTGTATGGTGAATTGAAGTTGAGGGGAAGTTTGACCCCGAACAAACGCGACAAGCCAATGGCCATATCCGAGTAAGCCGAGAAGTCGAAATACAGTTGGAAGGTATAAGCGAGTACTCCGCCCCACGCAAGCAATAGCGAGGGTGTATCCGTGTTCTCGAATAGAGGGTTCGCATACGGCGCGAGATTGTCGGCAATCAGCACCTTCTTGGCGAGGCCGATGAGAAATATGGTCAAGCCCACAGCAAAGTTGGTGGACGAAGGCCTGTATATTCTTTTATCGGCGAATTGTGGCATCATTTCCTTGTGATGCAGCACCGGACCGGCAATGAGATGTGGAAAGTAGGTAACGAATAGCAGGTAATGAACGAATCTATATTCGTTTACCTTGCCTTGATACGTATCAACGAGAAAGGCGATCTGGGTAAACGTATAAAAAGATATGCCAATTGGAAGAACAATATCCAGTGTTTCGAAGTCGGTTTCACTGACACCGACAAAATTAATTGTTTCCAGGAAGAAATTGGCGTATTTGAAATAGACGAGCAGGAATAGATTGGCTGTAACCGCAAAGACGAGCCAGTGCTTCCGAGCGGATCCAACCGCTTGGGAAATTCGTAGACCGGCACAATAATTGAAACCAATTGAAGCAAGAAGCAGAGGGATGTACCGGTAATCCCAGTACCCGTAAAAAAATAGGGACGCCAAGGCGAGCCATCCCGATGCCCATGTATGGCTACGGCGGCCCAGCCAGAAAAAAACCACAACGACAACCGGCAGATAGATAAAGATGAAAATAAATGAATTGAATAGCATGTGTCAGGAAGTATCGGTACAAAATAGTAGTTGCCGCAGTATGTCATTATAAAATGCTTGAATGTCCTCGGAATTGGCCTTTGGTACAGTTATATTGCAAGTGGTCCTGATATATATTCATTTTCTCAGGATTGCCTCATGCTTGCGCCTTAAGGATCATGCAGGATACCCCGGGTAACGTTCGCATAGAAGGACTGGGGGGATTGTTTAGCCCGGCTCATCGAGAAAAGACAGAGGGTTTCACAGCCATTCCTCTTCTTGCAATTCTTCTCATGGATTCGCCGCGGGATGGACAATGACTATTAGCTAATTGATTCTAAATGTATTAACGTCAAATAATATTAATGCGTATCCTGCACATTCTTGACCATTCGATACCGCTGCATAGTGGATATACATTCCGCACCCTTGCTATTCTCAAGGAACAGCGTGCTCGAGGTTGGGAGACCTTTCATCTGACGGGTTCAAAACAGGAAGATTGCAATGTACTGGAAGAGAATGTCGAAGGATGGCATTTCTATCGTACGCCCACCGCCTCCGGCCTCATGTCGAAACTGCCGGTTCTGAACCAGATAGCGGTTATGGATGGCCTGACTAACCGTCTGAAAGATGTGGCGGAAATCGTCAAACCGGATATCCTGCATGCTCATTCCCCTGTCCTTAATGCTTTGCCTGCCCTGCGCGTTGGCCGCCGCCTCGGCATTCCGATTGTCTATGAAGTCAGGGCATTCTGGGAAGATGCAGCGGTAGATCATGGCACCAGCCGCGAGTGGGGCATCCGATATCGTCTTACCCGAGCGCTGGAAAGTTACGCGCTAAGGCGTGTGGATGCCATAACCACCATATGCGAAGGGTTACGGGGCGATATCCTCGGACGGGGTATCGCCCCGGAGAAGGTTACTGTCATACCTAATGCCGTGAATATTGAAAATTTCAGCACCGGCGAATCTCCCGATCTACAACTTGCCAAAGACCTTGGCCTTGATGGCAGACTGGTACTCGGTTTTATCGGTTCTTTCTATGCTTACGAAGGCTTAACTGTCCTGCTGCGGGCGCTTCCGGCAATGCTTTCCAGCAATCCTGACATCCGCATCCTGCTGGTTGGCGGCGGCCCGCAGGAACAGGAATTGAAGGCTCTTGCAATGCAACTGGGGCTGCAAGACAAGGTAACCTTCACTGGGCGTGTTCCCCATGATCAGGTGCAGCGCTACTACAACTTGATCGATGTGCTCGTCTACCCGCGGCTGCGAATGCGGCTCACCGACCTTGTAACGCCGCTCAAGCCGCTCGAGGCCATGGCGCAAGGCAGGCTGGTTGTTGCTTCGGATGTCGGGGGCCACCTGGAGCTCATCCAGGACGGGGAAACCGGCATCCTCTTCGAGGCAGGCGATCCGGATGCGTTGGCCGCCAAGGTGCTGAACCTCCTTTCCAGACCCGACCTGTGGCCGGGTCTACGTACAGCAGCCCGGCGTTTTGTGGAAACACAGCGCAGCTGGCCGGGCAGTGTGGCCCGTTACAAAGATGCTTATGGTTCGCTTGTTCGCAAGGATGCACCTGAGTGAACGTATCCGGCATGTGCATCGGGCTGATTGGACCTTTACCTCCTCCTTCGGGGGGGATGGCGAATCAAACACTACAGCTGGCAAAACTGCTGCGTGAAGAGGGCGCCACAGTGGAGCTGATACAGGTTAATCGCCCCTACCGTCCATACTGGATCGGTAGACTCAAGGGAATCAGGGCAGCCTTTCGGCTACTACCTTATCTGGCTCACCTGTGGCAATCCGCAGCCAAAGTGCAACTATTTCATGTCATGGCGAATTCCGGCTGGTCATGGCACCTCTTCGCCGCTCCGGCAATCTGGATAGGCAGGATCAGGGGAATACCGGTCATCGTGAGTTATCACGGGGGCGAGGCGGACGCCTTTTTTGACAAAGCCTTTTCCTGGATCAAACCCAGCCTGCGCCGGGTGGATGCCATCACTGTGCCTTCCGGCTTCCTTGAGGCTGTGTTTGGGAAGCGTGGCTTCTCAACCAGCATCGTGCCCAATATCATTGACCTCAGCCGTTTTTCGGCTGAAACTGGCTCGCGAGTTCCGGTGAAAGCAAATTTCCCGCATATAATTGTTACCCGCAATCTGGAGCCGATTTATGATACCGCCACCGCCTTGCGCGCCTTCAGTATTGTCCGGCACGCGTTTCCCGTGGCAACGCTTATTGTTGCAGGCTCGGGGCCGGAGCGGCAGGCGCTGGAGAAACTCGCAACCGGGCTGGGTGTGGCTGATGCGGTTACGTTTACCGGGCGTGTGGATAATGAAGGCATGTCTGTCCTCTATCATGGCGCCGATGTCATGATCAATCCCAGTCTGGCCGACAATATGCCCGTCTCGGTACTGGAAGCATTGGCCAGTGGCGTCCTGGTCGTAAGCACGGATGTCGGAGGTGTGCCTTATCTAGTGGAGCACGAAAAAACAGCTTTGCTTGTACCCGCACAAGACCCGGTAGCCATGGCCGACGCCATTCTTACCCTGCTCAACGATTCCACCAAAGCCGCGCAAATCAGGGAGGCGGGCATCGCGTCCGTCCAGCAGTACACATGGCCAAAGGTACGTGATCGATTGCTGCGGATTTACGAACAGGTTTTAACAAAATCAAATAAACCCATGATAGGAATCAGGTGAACGCAGGCTTTCTTAGGGCCCAGTAGGCTGGCGCGGAGGCTGATGCGTGAGATGCAGGCGCACAGCTATTCTCCGTTCTCTCGAAATTGCGCGCCTTTCCAGGCGGTAATAGTAAACGAAAAGCTGATCCAACGCGCGGCGCTGCCGTTAAGAAGAAAGAAGCACCAAAACGAAATAAAATTGACTGAACGTAACCGGCCGGTGTAAAAACCAGTGCAGCGCTACCTCGGCGTCTCACAGGCCATCTCCAGCGGAATACCCATGAAAGGAATTTGTATGGCAAATAGATCGAATGATCGCAGTTGGGACGCTACTCAACATTACAAGAATGCCAAGGTAGCTAAAGAGTATGATCAAGTCCGCTTTTCAAGCTTGGCGGGCCGGACGTTTAATGCTCAGGAAAAGCGCATTGTCCAGGAGTGTTTTCGGGATTTTCCGAGAGGTACGGTTATCCTGGACATCCCATGCGGTACAGGCCGTCTGGCCGAAGCGCTTCTCGATTCTGGATTGAAGGTGCATGGGGCGGATATCTCGGCGGAGATGCTTGACGTGGCAAAAGAGCGGCTCGCCAATTATGGTGATCACTTTACCATCGAAGTAATGGATGCTTTCAAGCAGGCTGGAAGTGACCGGCGATTTGAAGCCGCGTTATGTGCTCGAGTGCTGATGCACTTTCCCCTCGAAACGCAGATCAAATTTTTGCAGGGAGTCGCCTCAATCACGCAGAAAAGACTGGTAATCAATCACTCCCTGAATTCTCCATACCAGCGCTTTAGACGGTGGATAAAGAAACTTCTTGGCCACCAGCAATCGGCAGGTTACCCCATTACCAACCATGAGATCAAACGTCTTCTGGCCGAGTCTGGATTCATCGAGGTTGAGCGAAGGCGAATCAATTCGCTGATTAGTGAGGCAATATATATCGTGGCTGAAAAGATCCACTGAGTGAAGCACCCGTGCTGCGCTGGGTCTATCGAGGTTATTCGTTCTGGGGCTTGGCATGTCACGTATGCGGTGGGTGCGCGGGTTGGCGAACATCGTATTGTGGCTGGCGTGTTAACTCATGCGTGGCGGCCGTGGCTTGCCGTTGCTGTGGCGCCAGGCAGTTTCTCAAGAAATACCGTCAGTCGGGGGTTGACAGTAAACGCAGGGCGCTATCGGAATATGAGGTCCTGCGGCATTTGAATGGAGGCATCGGAAGCAAACCTCCTTTCCTGCTGCCCCAGGTTTACAGTTTCGCAGCCACGACCTGGGCTTTCTCCATGGAGTATATCCAGGGTCCGCCCCTGGACGAGAGGATGCGTCGTGCGGCGGATAGACAGAGATTCGACGAGTGTTTGCGCGAGTCCGCTACCTGGCTGCAGGGACTGCATAGAGCGGCCCTCTTACATGTCAGGAGCGGAAATAACAATGAAACAATGCTTCGACGGCTTGAATCGGATTGCGGGTTTTTAGCAAGCCGAAGTGCAATAGCGGCCCAAGCGCTAATACTCATGCGAGGAAGTCTGGATGCAATCAACAGCCTGCCAACGGAACTTGTGCCGCTGCATGGAGACTTCAAAGCGTCAAACCTGATATGGACAGAGAGAGGGGTGTACGGCGTGGACGTTGACCTGCGCTTCAAGAACCCCTGGGTCATGGATGCCGCGCAATTTATTGCTGATGTGCTTCTCAACCGGCGCTACATAAAAATAATAGCAGGTGATCGAGATATCGCGCCTATTGTGGATGTATTCCTGGAGGCCTACAGCGACAATAGCCAGGAGAATCGAAATCTCACTTGCTGGTGGTTATTATACTTTCTGCTTTCTAGCTGGCAGAGCAACCTCGAAGGTTGGAAACCAGCAATGCTTGTGGATCAAAACCATGTTACAGCCGTTACTGACGTCATGGCTCTTTGCGACAGGAATAAATTCGCCATGATGGGTCAGGGTGCGAAGCAAGTCGTCGCGTCATCGGATTAACCATCTTACCGGATTCTTACCCCGCAGCGCTTCCAGCGAGGCTGCACTGGTAAAACCAACGCCAAGGCGGCGTTCATAGTCGCAGGGGACGCAATTATTTACCGTGGGTTTGCCAACAAGGTAGGGAAAAATCTGTGGTGAGATTCAGTTTAAGGCCAATGCGTTGAAGAAAAGAGATTTATACACCTGTTTTATTTCCAGCTACGTGTTCCCGCTCCATGAGCGCTTCAAGAAACACCGTAGCGTGGCGGTACGTAAGGAGATGGAGGCCTCCCAATGGTGGGATGAGAAACGTCTGAAAGCGCTTCAGTTTTCAAGGTTGCGCCGGTTACTCATCCACGCCCAGACAAATGTTCCCTATTACCGCAGACTTTTTGCGCAGTTCGGTTTCAAGGCGGAAGATGTTCGTTGCCTTGCCGATCTCACACAATTGCCGTTCCTCGATAAATCCAGAATCCGTTCCAACATCGACACCCTCAAATCGGAAAGAGCCCAGCATCTTGCCCGCTTCAACACGGGTGGCTCCAGCGGTGAGCCGTTGATCTTCTATATCGGCAAAGAGCGCATCGCTCATGATGTCGCCGCGAAATGGCGCGCCACCCGTTGGTGGGATGTGGACATTGGCGACCCTGAGATCGTCGTCTGGGGCTCACCCATCGAGTTGGGAGCTCAGGGGGGCATTCGCGCGCTGCGTGACCGCCTGCTCAGAACAAAGCTGCTACCCGCCTTTGAGATGTCCGAACAGAAACTCGATCTGTTCCTTGATGAGATACGT
Source organism: Nitrosospira sp. (assembly GCA_039928555.1). Taxonomy (GTDB): domain Bacteria; phylum Pseudomonadota; class Gammaproteobacteria; order Burkholderiales; family Nitrosomonadaceae; genus Nitrosospira. Next base: position 8,567 of record JBDSSX010000368.1, read on the forward strand.
GCAACGCATCCAAAAATGCTCTTTGGTTACCCCTCCGCGTTATCCCATATCGCCCATCATGCCGAGGCAAAGAAATTGCGCATGGATAATCTCGGTATCCGGGTTGCCTTCGTTACCTCGGAGCGACTTTACGACGAACAGCGCCAGCAGATCAGTAAAACCTTTGGCTGCCCAGTGGCTAACGGCTACGGCGGGCGCGATGCCGGCTTTATTGCCCACGAGTGCCCGCAGGGTGGCATGCACATCACCGCGGAGGACATCATTGTGGAAATCGTGGATCAACAAGGAAATGTACTGCCGTCCGGCGAAGCCGGGGAAATCGTCGTTACTCACCTCGCCACGCGGGATTTTCCCTTCATTCGCTATCGTACTGGCGACATCGGTGTGCTGGATAGCAAATCCTGTGCTTGCGGGCGAGGGCTTCCTCTACTCAGGGAAATCCAGGGCCGTAGTACTGATTTTGTGGTTGCCCAGAATGGAACAGTCATGCACGGCCTGGCCCTGATTTATGTGCTGCGGGATCTGCCGCAAATACGAGCCTTCAAAATCATTCAGGAAAGCGTCGACTGTACCCGGGTCTGGGTGGTTTGTGAAGATGAACTCAACCCGGAACTTGCGGAGAAGATCGAACTGGGTTTCAAGGCCAGGCTTGGCAATGGAGTGAGCATTATCATCGAAGAAATGGCAGAGATCCCGGCGGAAAAATCAGGAAAGTTCCGCTATGTGGTAAGCAAGATTACTCCCGGCTAATGATAAAAAAGAGCGACACTTTCAAATGCAGCGCGCCTTTTCGCTCAGAAGGGTCCATCTCGCATCGTACGTACGAGTAGCGTGTGAGGTTGCGATGATTTCGACGGTTATATTCGATGCCATAAAGATGCTAACAGCTCTTTGCAAAGGTCATGCGTAGATGAACATTTTCAAGAATTATTGGCTGTCCTCGCATCCATGACCATGCGCAAGCAAGTCCTGTCTGGACTCAAATGGACGGCAGGCGCAAAGCTGAGCGGCCAGATAATAACCTGGGGCATTACTCTCTGGGTGATGCGTCTGCTATCGCCAGAGGATTATGGTTTACTGGCTATGGCGATGGTGTTCGTCACGTTCCTGCTGATGATGGCCGAGGCCGGACTGGGGTCGGCGCTCGTGCAAAAACAGGATCTTGACGAAACGAAACTTCGCCAGGCATTCGGCATCGTGATTGTGGTGAACCTCACCTTACTGGCTCTACTAAATTTGCTTGCGCCAGCAATTGCCGGTTTTTTCGAAGACGAGCGATTGTTGCCGGTCCTGCGGGTGCTGTCGCTCTATTTTCTGGTTATCGCGATGGGTATTATCCCGGATGTCATACTACAGCGCCAGCTGGAATTTAAGAAACGATCATTGATCGATCTTACCGCAGCCGTTTTCAGCAGCATCCTGACGCTTGTGCTGGCCTTTGCGCACTACGGGATCTGGGCTCTAATTTCCGGAACCCTGTTTGCGGGTCTCTGGCGGGCGGTGGCGGCCAGTGTGGTGATACGGTTCCGCCTGCTACCGAGTTTTTCCTGGCAAGGCATGCGGAGTCTCCTTTCCTTTGGCGGCAACGTTACCATGTCTCGTCTGCTTTGGTTTTTTTTCACACAGATCGACGTTATCATTGTCGGAAAGTTACTCGGCAAGGAGATGCTGGGCTTTTATTCGGTGGCCATGCATCTCGCCTCGCTTCCCGTGCAGCGGGTCTCCAGCATTCTGAACCAGGTCGCCTTCCCGGTATTTTCCCGGTTCCAGCATGACCGCGAAAACCTGATCAGCTATATGATCAAGGCCATGCGGATCTTGAGTTTTTTTGCTTTCCCGGTGCTCTGGGGTATTTCCAGCACCGCCAATGAAACCGTTCTGTTGTTGTTAGGGCAGAAATGGCAAGACGCTATTCTGCCGCTGCAATTGTTGGCCCTGATGATGCCCTTGCGTATGCTGACAAACTTTCTTCCAACCGCCACGGATGCATTGGGACGCCCTGATATCGGTATGAAAAATGTTCTCCTCGCGTCGCTCGTTATGCCAGTAGCATTCCTGGTCGCGAGCCGGTGGGGAATAGTCGGGGTGGCGGTGGCTTGGGTTACGGTATATCCGGTGGTGCTTCTCATCAATTATCGACGTTCGATGCATGCTATGGGGTTGGGGCTGCGCGACTTGATCCATGCGATTGCGCCCGCGGTGATCTCGGCCATAGGAATGTACGCGGCAGTTTGGGGGGCTCGCTGGCTGCTTGGCGGTGACACAAGCCAGTTAACAAAGCTGCTGGTCATGATTACGATCGGGGTGCTGATGTATAGCGGCCTCGCCTTGCTCCTCAATAGAGAGGGTTGCCGGGAAGTGTACAGCCTAATCCGGCAGAAGTAACGCTTTGTCATTCGGTGATGAGGCTCTCATGCAGGCAATGTGGCAAGTAGCGTTCAGCGGCGAACTGCTGAGCAGCCGTGGCCGCCGTCTGTAGCGATGCGATCATTTGCCGCCGATGGCTCGCCCATTCATGGATATAACGGTAAAGAAATATCACAGGTTTGCCGCTGTTTACCTCATTGTGAGTTAGATAGGAGAAGCTGTAGATTTACCGTGCCTTGCCGTTATTGTTAACGAGTAAGATAGTACTTAAGTCAAGTTGAATTTGCCCGCAATGAAGCAAAAAATGACTGAGAAATCCGTCGCATCGTAGTTTCAAATGTAGCTAATAGTTGAAATTTATTAATAACAGCATTAAAGGATGACATGTCGATCTTCGCAGGAGTTCTGGTACGTCGGCCCGGTCAGGTGATCCCTGCCAAACTCATTGATGAGCTTAAAGCTACTGTGTCGCGTTACCCCGGCGATGAAGGTGCCCGGATAGAATTCGCTGACGAAAGCATTTTTATCGTCAAAATAGATGTAGGCGCGCTGGGGGAGACCGGTGAATCATCCACTTCTGAAGGGGTGGCATTCGTGGCGGGAGACCCCATCCTGCACCTTGATCCAGGCGCGTTGCCAATTTCACGCGCGGAAAGTCTGCAAGCGATAGCGCACGACCTGGCAGCCGGCCAGCATAGTGCCTTGCGCTCATGCCGGGGAACCTATTGCGCGGCGGTCTACGAGCGCTCCGACCGCAGACTGCACTTGATGACCGACAAGCTTGGTGTCAGGCCGATTTATTGCTGGGTGTCGCCGGATTATCTCGTGTTTGCCACCGCATTACGGATATTAGAGGCCGTATCTTTCTGCAAAAAATCTATTAATCTTCAGGGGATCGCAGAGATTGCCTGCTTCGGCTACCCACTTTCGGATCGCACCCCCTACGAAAATATCTTTTCCCTCCATGCGGGGGAAGTGGTCAGTAGCGATGCCGCCGGACTTCAACGTCGACGGTACTGGCGATGGGATGAGTTATCTGTGCCGCCAACATCCGGTATCGCTTCGCCCGAACGACTCTATCGGCTTTTCACCGATGCGGTCCGGCTTCGTCTACGCGGGCAAAAGGTTGCTGCGTCGTTTTTGAGTGGCGGCCTCGATTCGCGAGCGGTGGTTGCCGCGCTCAAGGACGCGGGCGCAAAGGTAATCGCGGCGAATTTAGCCGCACCCGGTAGCCAGGATGACGTGTTTGGCCGGCTGGCCGCGGAGAAGTTGGGCGCTCACTATTCGCACCTCCAGTTTCGCCCGCTGATCGAAGGCGACCCCTATAGCAAAGCCACCGTCAGTGAGTGGCTTAATTCAGCGGAGGTCCTTGTCCACGGTCTGCAGCGTCCGCGCGTCGTCTGGGGTGGCGATGGCGGAAGTGTCGGACTGGGTCACGTATATCTCAATGCGGGCGTCATCAACGCGTCGCGCGCGGGCGATCTGCGGGGAGCTACAGCTCAATTTATGGCATACAATCGCTGGGGTCTCCAGGCAAAACTTTTCAAGCGGCATGTCGCCAGAACACTCGTCGATATGGTCGGCGAAGGGATTCGCGCAGAATTGGAATCGATCCACCCCGCGGATCCCGGCCGCATCTTTTACTTATTTCTCATGCTGAACGACCAGCGCCGGCATATGTTCAACCATTTTGAAAATATGGACCTGACACGCATCGAATTCGAGGAACCATTTTTTGACGCCGATTTCGTAGCTGGGGTGGTGCGAGAACCGGTTGAACCCTTCCTCCGTCACGTTTTTTACCTTGAGTGGCTCAAATGCTTTCCTCAAGGCGTTCTGGAGATCCCATGGCAGGCATATCCCAACCATGCGCCGTGTCCGCTTCCGCAGCCCGAAGGCGTGACTTATCAATGGGACCGCAAACCCTCCTCAGAACAGAGCGTGGAACAGCGGCGCGCCGCCTTGAACGACGCGCGCACTCTGCTGCGCCGCCAGCCAGACTTTCCTCGTGAATATCTGAGCTATGGGCGCATGCGACTGTTCATGCTGCTGATGCAATGGGGGAAGGTCGATCGCTCTTACCTCATGCACGTCCCGTCCGTGGTCTACCGTTACTGGTCTCGAACCGCCGCTCATGGTGCGGACTGAACAAATAGACAGGCAAAAAAATCGAGCCGGCATGGCTCAACCCAATGCTGAATTCTTGGGGGCCATGTGTTTAGGGGCTGCCATGGCAAGCTTATCCGCAAGTTCCCTGGATGAACGGGCTGGCGCTTGATTCTGGGCATAAGCGAACAGGATCGGCATCTCAAATTTCTCGTCTTTCATGCTCTCGATGAAGACTGATTTGAAGCATGTTGAAAGCTCCTTCGCCAAGCTATCCTTCGTGAATTTGACGACATGGCTCGGTTCGTCGATTGGGCCAAGACAATTATCGGGAACGAATATCATCAATGCGCCCGCAGGCTTAAGAATGCGGCGCAGCTCGTGCAGAAACTTTCGTCGGCGGATAATATGCTCAAGCACCTGGGACGCAATAACGACATCGAATTGTTCATCGGGCAGGGGAAGATCAGGCAATCGCGCATGGTGCATTGTAATTCCATGCCCGCTGAGAACCTTGACGGCATGACTCGAAACCTCAAGGCCCTCAAGGTTTGAATAGCCGTATTCCTGCAAATATCGAAGCAGCGAACCCGTACCGCAGCCTACATCCAGTATACGGTCTGTGCTCGACGTCAGGGTTCTTATAAGTCGATTCTTGGTCGGCCAATCGCGGCTTCCAAGCTGCCAACTGATGTCGAAAGCCGCATCCCAATACTC
>JBDSSX010000369.1:0-1567 GCA_039928555.1 Nitrosospira sp.
TACGCACGAATTCCAGCGGATCGAGCGCCGCCGTGCCATGCAGAGGCGTACCTTCCACCTGCACCAGATGGTTGATGGGGACGGATTCAGGGTAAGGGTCGAGGTTCGCCAGTTGTGCGACCAGGCCGGCACGGGCATGACGTGATTCACCCATGCCAACGATACCACCGCAACACACATGTATACCCGCGCCACGGACCTTCTCCAAAGTATTCAGCCGATCCTGGTAATTGCGGGTGGTAATGATCTCGCCGTAAAATTCCGGAGCTGTATCGAGGTTATGATTGTAATAGTCAAGTCCTGCCTGCTTGAGTTGCTCCGCCTGACCAGGCTTCAACATACCCAATGTGGCGCAGGTTTCGAGCCCCAGCGCCTTGACGGCGCTAACCATCTCCGTCATCTTTTCGATATCCCGCTGCTTGGGCCCGCGCCATGCCGCCCCCATGCAAAAACGCGATGCGCCTTGCGCCTTCGCGGCTGCCGCTGTTGCAACGACTTCGTCGAGCGGCAACATGTCCTGATTCTCGACACCGGTGTGATAACGTGCCGCCTGAGGGCAATAACCGCAGTCCTCGGGACAGCCGCCGGTCTTGACCGAAATCAATGTTGACAGCTGTACTGCATTGGCATCGTGATGCTGGCGGTGGACCCGTTGCGCACGATGAATCAGATCGTTGAACGGCAAGTTCAGTACCGCCTCGATTTGGGAAACGGTCCAGCGCGCCGATCCGGCAGCGGTGTCAGCGGGGCTGTCAACCGCACCGTCCGGCTGCTTTTGCATTGGATTAGCGGTTATGCCGGGATTAACCGTCACACCGGAGATAAGCTGATTCATATCGTGTCCTGTATCGCCACATCATTCGGGTAAAGCGATTGCCTGATCCGTCTGCGCTACAATGAGCGCGATAATCTGGAATCAATCGTATCGTTGATACACGAATAATCAAGGATTCCGATATCGTTGTCAATTTCTTTACTTATATTCTTGAACAATAGATTAAATATTATACAGGCACTATTCGGGCAGTACTGCCTGCTCTGCGGTGCCACGAGTAATGAAAACTTGTGCGCACCTTGCCACGATAGCCTGCCTCATCCGCCGCTTCATCCTTGTATTGTGTGTGCGCTACCCGTAGCGGAATCGCGCGTCTGTGGCGCCTGCCTTGCAAACCCGCCCGCATTTGATCACACCGTAGCGGCATTGAGCTACGCCTTTCCGGTGGACGCTCTTGTACATTCACTCAAATATCAGGCAAACCTTCCCATGGCACCCGTATTGGCCGATTTGCTAATAGCCCGGATTGATAAGGTTTCGTTCCCGGACTTCATCGTGCCAATGCCATTACATCCTGCCAAATTGCGCGAAAGAGGTTTCAACCAGGCACTGGAAATCGCCCGCAGGGTGTCAGAAAAATGCGGTATTCCGCTATTGCCAGGTGACTGCAAGCGTATCAAAGACACCGCCTCACAGGCTGGACTGCCATGGAAAGAACGCGAAAAGAATATACGGGGGGCATTCACGTGCGAAACTGACCTTGCCGGTAAGCACATCGCCGTGCTGGATGAC
>JBDSSX010000370.1:0-19512 GCA_039928555.1 Nitrosospira sp.
TTCCCGCATTGCTTGTGGCCTTTCAGGAAAAGATCAAGTCCCGATTAAGCGAAGCCATGATAAATCAGGACGATGACCGCATCCGTCAGGAATTATTGCTATTTACCAGCAAGATCGATGTAGACGAAGAGCTGTCCCGCTTGCAGACTCACCTGGACGAAGTGGAACGGGTCCTGTCCAGCGGAGGTGCAATCGGCAAACGCCTGGATTTTTTGATGCAGGAACTCAATCGCGAAGCCAACACGATAGGTTCAAAATCCGTGGATGTGGAAGTATCGAAGATTTCCCTGGAGCTCAAAGTACTGATCGAGCAGATGCGGGAGCAAGTGCAAAATATCGAGTGATTTTCCACACGGATTCAATCAATTTAACAGAATCGTAAAAGCCGCTGACCACGCGGCTTTTACATGGCATGCCGTTGCAGTTCTATCAGTATTGTTTCTCTGGAACCACAATAACCTTCTCGCTGGTGCCGGTAGCACCTTGGGGTCCTTGTGGTCCAGGAGTACCCTTGGAGCCAAACGATAAACATCCGCCCAGCCCGGCGAGGATTACCACTACCGTAAACAGTTTTAAGTTTTTCATTAAACTCTCCTTTTTCTTTTTTAATGGTTGATCTGATACCCATGAGGGAGAATAATCTAAAGCTGAGATTGTAACTGTTCGTTACCGCACATTCGACAGGTTCTTTTATATGATGTTATGCATGGAAACATGTCGTACTCCCAAGGTTTAAAGATGGGGTAGAATCTTTCCCTGCCCATCAGACCGAGAATTTCTCATGAGCGACTCCTTGCATCTTGTTTGCCCTCACTGCCAGGCGATTAACCGCGTACCCGCTGCACGGCTGGACCAGCAACCCAATTGTGGACAATGTCACCAGTCATTGTTCACTAGCCACCCGGTGGAGTTAACCGCCGCCACGTTTGCCAAACACCTCGATCGTAACGGCATCCCGGTATTGGTGGATTTCTGGGCGCCCTGGTGTGGACCCTGCAAGATGATGGCGCCAGCCTTTGTTCAGGCAGCGGGTATACTGGAGCCGCATGCCCGCCTGGCGAAAGTCAACACCGAGACTGAGCCAGCGTTGGGTGCGCAATACCACATCCGCAGCATTCCTACGCTTGCTTTATTCAGGGACGGGCGCGAGGTTGCGCGACACTCTGGTACCATGACGGCGCAGGATATTGTGCGCTGGGTTCATTCCCATTAGCGTGAACTGGACTGCGGTCGCTACACTTTGAAAAAAACTACTAGAAAATGACGCCGGGTAATTTATTCATTATCAGCGCTCCATCAGGCGCCGGAAAAACCAGCCTGGTTAAGGCGTTGCTTAAAACCGGCATCGACCTGCGCCTGTCGGTTTCATACACCACGCGGCCACCGCGTCCCGAAGAAGTCGAGGGGCGTGATTATCATTTTTTAAGCCAGGAAGCTTTCGAGCAGAGACTAAAACAGGGTGAGTTTCTGGAAAGCGCGGAGGTTTACGGAAATTTCTACGGCACCTCACAAAAATGGATAAATGAAGCCATCGTGTCAGGGCACGATATTCTGCTGGAAATCGACAGCCAGGGTGCGCAACAGGTGCGACGTGTCTTTCCCGAGGTGGTCGGAATTTTTGTTCTGCCGCCATCACCAGAGGCGCTGGAAGCACGCTTAAGGCAGCGGGGGCAGGATAGCCTGGAAGCAATCACACGGCGTCTGGCAGCCGCCTGTGAGGAGATGGCTCATGTGAGCGAATATGATTATGTTATCATCAACGAGAAGCTGGATAAGGCGCTGCACGATCTGACCTGTATCGTACGGGCCGAGCGCTTGAGAATGATGAGCCAACTCGCTCGCCATCATGACCTGATAACAGAGCTCGAAAGAATGCCTGCTCCATGAATCATCATTTCAAGCATTCTTCGCCCTCTCCCGCTCTGTGACGAGCGGACCGAACGGTCACATTTTACGCTATGATTTTATTAGTTATTTTATACAACTATTTCTGATACATTATCCTGAGAGCAAATATTATGGCACGCATTACTGTTGACGATTGTTTGAAAAGAATTCCCAACCGTTTCGATATGACCCTGGTCGCGACCATTCGAGCGAGACAGCTTTCCGTCGGCGGGACCCCTATGGTGGAAGCCGCACGGGATAAGCCTACCGTGATTGCGTTGCGCGAACTGGCCCAGGGAAAGGTCGGAATAGAAATTCTTACCAGTGTCCCACTTTGATTTTTCTGGAAGCATATCTATACTAGTAGCCTGTCGGGCTTAAAGGAAATCGGCTGCAAACGCGTCTGACCGGGTCATATTTCGCCGCTTTTTCGGCCAATAGAACAACTATTGGTCTTCAAAATCGTCAAAATCTGTCCTCGCCCAGTCACTTTTTCGCTTCGATTCTTCAAGTCCGACAGACTACTAGAACCTGGTTGAATTCAATGGTCAACCCAGGGTATTTGCAGCTGGATTTATCGACTGTCATGAGGGTGCTGCCATCCTGAGATGCCCGTACCTCTGGGCCTATCACAGTGAATGAAGGAAATTACCATGCGAGCACGAGGTTTGCCGGACCCCTCTGCTACCTTACCCGAGGCGGATTTCCTGTTTGGCGAATTATCCAGCTACCTCAAGCCGGAGGATATTTCCGAGCTTCAGAACGCCTACCTTTTCAGCCAAAGCGCCCATTCCGGGCAATTCCGAAAGTCCGGTGAACCTTACATTTCCCATCCGCTTGCGGTAGCAGGCATCCTCGGAAAATTACGTCTTGATCCCCAGACATTGACCGCCGCGTTGTTACACGACGTGATGGAGGACACTCACGTCTCCAAGGCCGAGATCAGCGATAGATTTGGCAAGGCGGTCGCCGAGCTGGTGGATGGGGTTTCCAAGCTCGACAAGATCGAGTTCCAGACCCATGCGGATGCCCAGGCGGAAAATTTCCGCAAGATGCTCCTGGCGATGGCGCGCGACGTGCGCGTCATACTCATCAAACTGGCGGACCGGTTGCACAACATGCGTACGCTAGAGGCGATGCGGCCCGAGAAACGGCGCCGCATCGCTCGCGAAACCATGGAAATCTATGCGCCCATCGCCAACCGGCTGGGGCTCAACAGTATTTACCAGGAGCTACAGGAGCTCAGTTTCCGTTATCTTTTTCCCACACGTTACAGAGTACTGACCAACGCCACCAAGGCGGCGCGCGGGAATCGGCGCGAAGTGGTGACTAAAATTCTGGATTCCATCAAGCAGCGTCTACAGGCTGCGGGACTGGATGCGGAGGTGACTGGACGGGAAAAACAGCTTTACAGTATCTACAAGAAAATGGCGGAGAAGCACCTTACGTTTTCCGAGGTGCTCGACATCTACGGTTTCCGCGTTATCGTCAAGGACGTGCCATCCTGCTACATAGCGCTGGGCGCATTGCACAGCCTGTACAATCCTATTCCTGGCAAATTCAAGGACTATATCGCGATTCCCAAAGCAAACGGCTACCAATCCTTGCACAACACGCTATGGGGGCCTTATGGCACGCCCATCGAAGTGCAAATCCGCACCGCCGACATGCATCGGATAGCGGAGGCCGGCGTTGCTTCACACTGGCTCTATAAGAGTACCGATGCCGATCTTGATGATCTGCATATGAAAACCCATCAGTGGTTGCAGAGCCTGTTGGAAACGCTGAGTGACTCCACTGATTCTTTGGAATTTCTGGAACATCTCAAGGTTGACTTGTTTCCTGGTGAGGTCTATGTATTTACGCCCCAAGGCAAGATATTGGCCCTGCCCAAGGATGCGACGGCGGTAGATTTCGCCTATGCGGTGCATACCGACATCGGCGACTGCTGCGTGGCTGCAAAAATAAACGGTGAGAATGCGCCACTGCGCACCAATCTCAGGAGTGGCGATCGCGTGGAGATTGTCACGGCGTCACATGCAAAGCCCAATCCCGCCTGGCTTAATTACGTGGTTACCGGCAAGGCACGCTCGCATATCCGCCGTTTTCTCAAGACCATGCAATACGAAGAGTCGGCCAAACTGGGGGAGCGCTTGCTGCATCAGGCTTTAACGTTGCTCAAGATTGATCCGCAGACGATAAGCGAGGCGCAGTGGGAAAAATTGGCACGCGAGAGCGGTGCTAAATCCAGAAAGGATTTACTGGCGGACATGGGATTAGGCACGCACCTGCCGGCAGTCATAGCAAGGCGTCTGGCATCGCCGGGAGAGTCCGCCTCCGGGGAAAATGGGGGTGGGGGTGTCATCACTATACTTGGCACCGAAGGCATGGCGGTACAGTTCGCCAAATGTTGCCGCCCGATCCCGGGGGACTCCATCGTCGGTCTCATCAAAAAAGATCAGGGATTGGTGATTCATACCCATGATTGCCCGGTAATCTCCAAAAACCGGGGTAACTCGGACAATTGGCTGGATGTGGCATGGGGTAAAGGGATTGCCAGACATTTCGAGATCAGCATTAAAACAGTGGTAGCCAATCAGCGCGGTGTATTGGCAAGGGTGGCGGCGGCAATTGCCGAGGCAGGCTCCAACATTGACAACGTTGCCATGGAAGGGGATGGGGCCTATATAACCATGAACTTCATGCTACAGGTCCGCAACCGTTATCACCTCGCACAAGTCATGCGTAGTTTGAGGCGTATTCCGGAAGTGGCGAAAATCACTCGTATGAAAGGTTGAGTCAACAGCATTTTGCTTCAAACCCAGGAGGCGTTTCCCACCCGCTTACCGGTAGACTTGTTTACCTTCCGCCGGCCCCCATGCATTGCTATCGTTCGTAGGCCAGTACCGGCGCCAGCCATTTTTCTGTTTCTTCCAATGTCCAGCCTTTGCGCTTCGCATAATCCTCTACCTGATCCTTATTTATTTTGCCCACAGCGAAATAATCAGCTTCGGGATGAGAAAAATAAAAGCCCGATACCGCCGCCGTAGGCACCATGGCGTAGGATTCGGTCACGATAATGCCCGCGTTTTCCGGCGCTTTCAGTAGTTCAAACAATGGACCTTTCTCGGTGTGGTCGGGACAGGCCGGGTAACCCGGCGCGGGACGGATACCACGATATTCCTCGTTGACCAGTTGTTCATTGCTCAGGTTTTCATCTTTGACAAAGCCCCAGAATTCGCGCCGCACCCGCCAGTGCATGTGCTCGGCAAAAGCTTCCGCCAGACGGTCGGCCAGCGCTTTCAATATAATCGCGCTGTAGTCGTCATGTGCGTCCTCAAAAGCCTTGACGCGCGCGTCTATGCCCAGCCCGGCAGTCACTGCGAATGCGCCGATAGCGTCCCGAATCCCGGTTTCCTTGGGGGCTATAAAGTCAGCCAGGCATAGATTCGGGCGTCCGGCTGGTTTCGTGGTCTGCTGCCGCAGATTGTGGAAAGTCATCGCCAGCCTGGTGCGGGCTTTGTCGGTATAAATTTCGATGTCGTCACTATTCACCATATTTGCCGGAAACAGGCCGACCACGGCATTGGCGCCGAGCCATTTCTGTTCGACAATTTTCTTCAGCATGGCCTGGGCATCGCGGAACAGCGTAGTGGCCGCCTCACCCACTACCTCGTCCTGCAGAATCGCGGGATAGCGTCCCGACAATTCCCATGCTTGAAAAAATGGCGTCCAATCTATATGGGGTACTATTTTTTCCAGCGGGTAATTTCTTAATGATCTCACGCCGATGAAATCCGGTTCAGGCGGAGTGTAGTTCGCCCAATCGGTTTTAAAAGCGTTATTCCGGGCTTCCGCAATGGTCAGCATGGGTGCCGGTCCCTTTTTGTTCTTATGCTGGGTACGGACTTTTTCGTACTCCGCCTGTAGTCCCCGCACGTAATCCGCCCGCAAATCCTGCGACAGCAAATTGCTGCACACACCTACCGCGCGGCTCGCATCCGGCACCCACACGGTAACCCCACTGTAATGCGGCGCTACTTTCACGGCGGTATGCACTCGCGAGGTGGTTGCGCCACCAATCAATAGCGGAATGGTAAATCCCTCGCGCTGCATTTCTTTCGCCACGTGCGCCATTTCCTCCAGCGAGGGTGTGATCAATCCCGACAGACCGATCATGTCGGCATTCTCGCGTCGCGCCATTTCCAGAATCTGTGCACAAGGCACCATAACGCCCATGTTCACGACTTCATAGTTGTTGCACTGGAGCACGACCGTAACGATATTTTTGCCGATGTCATGGACGTCACCCTTGACGGTGGCGATGACGATCTTGCCCTTGGCCCTGGAATCACCCGACAACTTCTTTTCCGCCTCGATGAATGGCAACAAGTGCGCCACCGCCTGCTTCATTACGCGCGCCGACTTGACTACTTGCGGTAAAAACATCTTGCCCGAGCCGAACAGGTCGCCCACTACGTTCATGCCATTCATGAGCGGACCCTCGATCACCTGGATCGGACGCCCGCCCTGATTACTGATTTCGAGCCGCACCGCCTCGGTATCCTCCACGATGTAAGTGGTGATGCCCCTGACCAGCGCGTGAGTCAGACGCTCTTGGACTGGCTGATCGCGCCATGATAGATCTTCGATGTTCTCCTTGCTTTTTCCCTTGAAGCTCTCTGCAAATTCCACCAACCGCTCGGTGGGCGTAACGTCCCCTTCGATTGGGCGGTTGAGCAGCACATCTTCGACCCGTTCCAGCAGGTCCTTGGGAATATCCGAATAAACGCCCAGTTGTCCGGCGTTGACAATGCCCATGGTCATGCCGGCCTGGACCGCGTGGTAGAGGAATGCGGTATGGATTGCCTCCCGCACGGGCTCGTTGCCGCGGAAAGAGAATGACACATTCGATACGCCGCCACTTATCTTGGCATACGGCAGGGATTGTTTGATGATACTAGTGGCTTCGATGAAATCAACGCCATAATTGTTGTGTTCCTCGATGCCGGTGGCGACCGCGAAAATGTTGGGATCAAAAATGATATCTTCAGGCGGGAAACCCACTTGGTCAACCAGTATGCGGTAGCAGCGCTTGCAGATTTCCACCTTGCGTTCTTTCGTGTCGGCCTGACCTAATTCATCGAAAGCCATCACAATGACCGCCGCACCATAGCGGCGGGCAAGTTTTGCGTGTTCGATAAACTCCGCTTCGCCTTCCTTCATACTGATCGAGTTGATGATAGCCTTGCCCTGCACGCATTTGAGTCCTGCTTCGATCACTGACCACTTACTCGAATCAATCATGACCGGTACGCGGCTGATATCGGGTTCGGCGGCGATAAGATTCAGGAATGTCACCATCGCCTTCTGCGAATCGAGCATCGCCTCATCCATGTTGATGTCGATGATCTGCGCACCACTCTCCACCTGGTTGCGGGCAACGCTCAGCGCTTCCGCGTAGTTATTACCCAGTATCAAACGGGCGAAGGCTTTCGAGCCGGTGACATTGGTTCGCTCGCCGACATTCACGAACAGCGAATCGTCGCCGATAGTGAGAGGCTCCAGCCCGGACAGCCGCAACTTTTTCGGAATATCGGGAATGGCTCGCGGCGCAATACTGCTCACCGCATCGGCGATGGCTTTGATATGCGCCGGTGTCGTGCCGCAGCAACCGCCGACGATATTGACAAAGCCCGATTGCGCAAATCCCTTGATCAGACTCGCAGTATATTCGGGCGATTCATCATAGCCGGTTTCCGCCAGCGGATTGGGCAGACCGGCATTGGGATGCGCACTGACATACACACCAGCGACCCTGGAAAGTTCCTCGATATAAGGGCGCATCAGTTCCGCCCCTAAAGCGCAGTTGAGTCCTACTGACAGTGGACGCGCGTTACTTACGGAATTCCAGAAAGCTTCAGGTGTCTGTCCGGAGAGCGTCCGTCCGGAAGCATCCGTGATGGTTGCCGAAATCATGATGGGCAGGCGCATGCCATGCGTCTCAAAATATTGATCGATGGCAAATAGCGCGGCCTTGGCATTCAGGCTATCGAATATGGTCTCGACCAGCAGGATATCGGCACCGCCGTCAGTCAGGCCACGAATGGATTCGGAATAGTCCGCCACCAGTTGATCGAAGGTGATGCCGCGAAAACCGGGGTCATTCACATCGGGCGAGATCGATGCGGTTTTGGTGGTTGGGCCAAGAACCCCAGCGACGAAGCGTGGCTTGTCCGGCGTTTTCGCTTCCACGGCCTGTACTGCTTCCCTCGCCAATTTGGCCCCGACAAAATTCAGTTCGTATACCAGATCCTCCATGTGGTAATCCGACATCGAGGCGGAGGTGGAATTGAATGTGTTGGTCTCGATGATGTCCGCCCCGGCCTCCAGGTAGCCGGTATGGATGGCACGGATGATCTGCGGCTGGGTGAGAGTCAGAAGGTCATTATTTCCCTTGAGGTCATGCGGAAAATCGGCAAAACGCGACCCGCGATAATCCGCCTCGTTGAGCTTGTAGCTCTGGATCATCGTGCCCATGGCCCCATCCAGCATCAGAATGCGGCGGGCCAGGAGGTCTTGCAGTAATGCGGTGCGGGGATGTTGGTTCATGACTAGACCAGTTACGATGGAGGCTGGATTCTATCATGCCCCAGTATTTTGCCTGACCCCGCCGGGAATAGCGGGATTGCCGTTTCAGCTAGTGGATTTTGCCTGCTTTTCAACGCTGCGTAGCACACGTCTTGCGGATCGAAGCGAACCTTCTATGAAACCCTGGTAGTCAGAAAATGCTTCGCCGCAAATATGGATATTCTTTTGTTCCGGCGAATCCTGATTCAAGGAGAATGCTTCAAGGAACTCAATATGTTTCCAGGACATCACGCCTGGCAGCCATCCATGAGCCGCCGCGCCAAAGGGGCTCTTGCCCCAGTCGCGCATTCCGCAGGCAAGGAGGCGATCCTGAGTAAAATCATGGTGCTCATAGTCTCGCGCAAACTGCACGAAACGCTGCCACAACCGGGGGTAGCCGGGCGCTTTCACAACAACCGGGTTTTCGTCACTAAAATATAGCGATCGAAACGCATCTTGAGCATCTGGATGCGGGGGTTCTTTTTCCAACTTCAAGAACCAGGTCCTGGCTATTTCCTGGCTCTCAAGTTGAGGGTCTTCCGATGGCGTTTGACTGGGTTGATTGTGAGTGCTCTCGATTGTTCTCAAGTAATCGGACCAGAACGTAATTGCCGGACGGTCTGTGTAGACCATGATAAGCCCTTTGGTCCCATCGTTGCTTTTCATATAGAGCAACTCGCGTGTGGGAATATCCGCGGCACTGCGATTAAGAGGCCTGTTGTCTTCCCACCAGGGTTTTTCGATAACGAAGAAGCACTTTAGCAGAGGGAGGCAAGTGACGGCGTTCAGCGCTGCTTTGAGCGCGCCTTGCGGTGGGCTTCCATTCCAGGATATTTCTTCGAGCGGACGCTTGGGCAAGGCGAGAATCACTCTCCGTGCCTTGATGACATCTTTCTCACCCTCAACGATGACATTCACTCCGTCACCATCCGATTGAAGATCCAGCACCTTTCTTCCTTTCTGAATGCACAACGAGGGATTATTGTTTCCTTCTTCATAAAGTCTTTCCAGAAGCTTCCAGATAATCCGGCTCATTCCACCGCGAATACCGCGAAGCGATCCGGTGCTTCGAATCGCTCTAAGCCAGAAAATAATCCACTCGGCGGCATTCAAATTTTCATGTACAAAGTGGTAGTAACTCCCCCAGTCTCGTATCTTGACCACCGCATAGTGACTTAACACATCACTGAGGACATTCCAGAAACCCAGGTTCCACAGCGGCTGGCCCCTGAAACTGGCGGTTTTTCTAATGACTTCCAGATCTTCATCAGTAACATTCTGGATCCATTCAAGCAACTCTGCTTTCCAGTAATGACGATAAAAGAAGGCTTCTTCCGTTAAATTTCTCCACTGTTCATTGGCTGCGCTGGTCTTCCATGGTGTTTCCGCGTTATCGAGATCGACAAGTTCAAAAATACGTCTGAGGGCCAGTATCATCAAGTCAAAGGGCGTTTTTTGCTTGGCCTCCTCTTCGCGAAGGGTAAATCGCGGCTCCATCGGATCTTCCGACGTATATGAAGAGAAGGGGATTAAATCGTCCAGACTTTCTTCTTCACCGGGCGCTTGTTCTTTGATTCCCAGTTCGTCAAGCAATGCGTGCAATAAAGGCTGGTCACGCGGCTCTATTCTCATAGGTCCAAATTCAGCACGAAAATATTCAATCCTGGATAGCTTTTCGACATCTTTGCCATCTTTTTCCATTGACTGTCTTTCGGTGGGGCCTCTATAGGGCGACTGCTTGCCGCCTTGTGGTTCAAGAGGATCAGGCTTTCCGCTGGTAAAATCCCAGTTACATGGGTCCCACGTATCCTCGAATCCGATAGCCTCTCCATTCTTCTCATCAGTTCTCAACAACGACCAGGTTTCTATGCGGCCTCCAAACCGGTTCGAAGCTTCGAGAAGGAGTATGCTGTTAATTTTGAGCAATTCACGCTGCTTGATCAGCTCGTGGCAACAATATAAGCCCGCAATCCCGCCACCAACGATCACGACGTCATATGTCTCAGATATTTTTGTACCAGCTTCATTGTTTGGCATGTCGTTCACCTGATTTATTTGATTTGGTGTGCAAACAGTACAAATGTCATGCCGACGGAAGCCGGTATCGAGTGACGTTCAAGGCATACCATTAATTGTTTGGACTGGATTCCGGATCAAGCTTGAAGGCAAGATTCATGGTATTTTCCCGTCAGATCAATAATCCTAAATCCGGCAGTTAACCGCTCATTTATCCATTTAAGACCATGACCCATAAAGACTTCTTCCTCCATTCGATCTTCACTTTTTTGGTGAGCTTGCTACAGAGTGGATTGCATGGTTTTTGCGGCACATGACTGCGTTGCAACTCCTTGGAATGGAATGACCATTCCGCGTCGTTGCGCCTTGCCCTATACCCCAAAAACCATACACTCCACCCCGTCCAACTGCTGGATTTAGGATAATCTCGCGTTAATTTCTATCCAGCCTCCGATACTGCACCGCTTCCGCGATATGCATACTGGTGATGCCGTCGCTTGACGCCAGATCGGCGATGGTACGCGCCACTTTCAAAACGCGATGATAAGCCCGCGCGGAAAAATTCAGACGGCTGATGGCTTGCTTGAGCAAGTTTTCTCCCAAAGTATCCGGTACGCAGTATTTGTCAATCTCCTTCACCGTCAGCCGGGCATTGGCTTTGTCCTGACGCGTCAATTGCCGCTGATAGGCAGATTCAACCCGCTGCCTGATGGCGCTGCTTGATTCACTCTGGATCTGGCGCATCAAATCTTCTTGCGGCGCGGCGGGCACCTCAATCTGTATGTCGATGCGATCAAGCAGGGGGCCGGATATTTTACCGCGATAGCGGGCCACTTGATCGGGGGTACAGCGGCATTTCCCGCTGTAGTGTCCGAGGTAACCACAGGGACAGGGGTTCATCGCCGCGATTAACTGGAACCGGGCGGGGAAGTCAGCCTGGCGTGCCGCGCGCGATATGGTGATACGTCCCGATTCCAATGGCTCACGCAGTACTTCCAGTACTTTGCGGTCAAATTCCGGCAATTCATCCAGAAACAGCACGCCATTCATTGCCAGCGAGATTTCGCCGGGACGGGGATTGCTGCCGCCACCGACCAGGGCAACGCCTGAGGCGGTGTGATGTGGCGAACGGTAAGGGCGGCGTTTCCAGTGGGCAACGTTGAAGCCGCCGCTGCTCAGGGATTGCATTGCGGCGGATTCAAGCGCTTCATCTTCGGTCATGGATGGCAGAATGCCCGAAAAACGTGCCGCCAGCATGGATTTGCCCGTGCCGGGCGGACCCACCATCAACACGCTATGGTTGCCTGTCGCTGCAATTTCCAGCGCGCGCTTCGCATGCGCCTGGCCTTTAACGTCCTCCATGCCTGGGTATTGAGGCACGCCGGTTTCCGAGTTGCCTTCCGCACTTGCCTCGTCGTCTGCGGCATAAAGCTGCAACGGCTCGCGCCCCGCGAGGTGAGCGCAAATCTGTAATAATGATGTTGCGGGATAAACTGCCGCAGCCTTAACCAGAGCGGCCTCGGCGGCGTTTTGCCGCGGCAGCACGAAACTGCGGCCGGAGCGCGATGCTCCGTAAGTCATCGCCAATGCGCCACGTATCGCGCGCAATTCTCCGGTCAGGGCGAGTTCGCCCGCCCATTCGTACTGATCAAGTTTATTTGAGGGAATTTGACCCGTCGCCGCGAGTATGCCCAGCGCAATGGGTAGATCGAAGCGCCCACTTTCCTTGGACAGATCGGCGGGGGCAAGGTTGACAGTGATGCGCCGCGCGGGAAATTCGAATTGCGCGTTTTGCAGCGCGGCCCGCACTCTGTCTTTACTTTCCTTTACTTCCGCTTCCGGCAATCCGACGATGGTGAAACTGGGCAAGCCATTGGCGATGTGAGCTTCCACCGTAACCAGCGGGGACTCCATGCCCGAGATAGCGCGGCTATAAAGAATAGCGAGCGGCATAAAAAATTCTCAGTCAGGAATCAATGGGATTAACACAAGTAATGCGGGTCGACTGAGTGTTTTTTGCGCGTTTGCAAAGGCGCTGCCACTTTTGTTATGCGCATGAATTTTCCTCAGTTTGAAGTTTATGTAGAATGGGTAAAGCGTAGCGTAACCCATCAAAACCTCATACAACACCATACATCAAACCATAACCGGATGCCGCGCTATTGCCGTTCATCGAGGGGAAATAACCAAATGATGGATTGCGCTTTACTCCGTCCATCCTGCTCAAAACCGTATAGCCGGCATATTTTTTTGTATCTTCGCATATCCTGGATATCCCGATTATTCCGTTTCTGTGAGATCGTCCAGCGTTTCCGCTGGAGCTTCCAAACCGTTTGATTTCGTGGGATTTTCCAGCTCCGCGATCCTTGCTTCCAGCATGGTCAGTTTCTCGCGCGTGCGTTTAACGACTTCCTGCTGTACTTCGAATTCGTCACGTGTCACCAGATCGAGCCGGGTGAACATTCCCGACAGCATAACTCTCAGATTTTTCTCCACGTCCTTCACGGGACTCTGCGCGAGCAGTTCATTGACTTTGGTTACAATTTCATCCAATACTTTTTGATTCAGCATGATTTCCTCCATGATTGCCGCTCCGTCACCCGGCCGGATGGGGAGTGTTGCATGCATGCTAAAATCTCACACTTCTGGCATTTAGGCAAATTAGCGGATTATTATGGAACGCCTGCAACTTCTGGAAAAGTGGATCAAGACGCAGTTCCCCGATAAAAGCTTCACATTGTCACCGGCTTCCGCCGATGCGAGTTTCCGCCGTTATTTTCGCGCAACTTTCAACGACGGAACATTGATCGTGATGGACGCGCCGCCGCAGCAGGAGGATTGCGCGCCTTTTGTGCATGTGGCTGAGCTGTTCACCGCAGCTGGCGCGCATGTGCCCGCCGTATTGGCGCAGGATCTGGCGCAAGGTTTCCTGCTGCTCTCGGATCTTGAAAATACCACCTACCTCCAGGCGCTGAGCGGCGACCCTGATAACGCTGACCGTTTATATCGTGATGCGGTGGCGGCGCTCCTTAAAATTCAGCTGGCGAGCCGCCCCGGTGTGCTGCCGGAATACGATGAAGCGTTATTGCGGAGGGAGCTGGATCTGTTTCCGGACTGGTATCTGGCGAAGCATTTGCAGGCGTCGCCTGGGGCAAGCCAGAAAGCGGAGCTTGATGCAGTTTTCAAACAGATTGTACGGAACAACCTGGCTCAACCCAGGGTATTCGTGCACCGCGACTACCACTCGCGCAATCTGATGGTTACGACTCCCAATCCCGGCATTCTCGATTTTCAGGACGCGGTTTATGGCCCCATCACCTACGATCTGGTGTCGCTGTTCAAGGACGCTTATATCCGCTGGGACGAGGAACGTATCCTGGACTGGATAATACGCTACTGGGAAGAAGCGCGAAAAGCGGGATTGCCGGTGGCTGCCGATTTCGCTGATTTTTACCGCGATTTTGAATGGATGGGCGTACAGCGTCATATCAAGGTGCTGGGGATATTCGCGCGTCTGTATCATCGCGACGGCAAAGCGGGTTATCTCAGGGACATGCCATTGGTAATGGAATACTTGCGCAAGGCCTGCGAGCGCTACCGCGAACTTAATCCTCTGCTGACGCTGCTGGATGGGCTGGAAAACAAGCCACCGGAAGCAAAAGTTGGTTACCCGTTCTGAAATGGCGCCGTTCAACCTGAATCCGGTAGTTGGACGGGGTGAAGTGTGCGGTTTTTGGGGTACAGGGCAAGGCGCAACGACGCGGAATGGTCGTTCCATTCCAAGGAATTGCAACACAGCCATGTGCCGCAAAAACTGTGCAATCCACCCGGTAGCGGACTCACCCAAAAGGTGAGAATCAAAGTGACACAAGAATTCTCTACCAATCATAGTGCTGGACTGACAAACGAGCGGTCAACTGCCGGATTCAGGTTCAAGGCTATGATTCTGGCCGCGGGACGTGGCGAGCGCATGCGCCCCCTGACCGATGCGTTGCCCAAGCCGCTGCTGCGTGCAGGCGGCAAATCGCTGATTGAGTATCATCTTGAGAACCTCGCGCGCGCGGGTTTCGTTGAGATTGTCATCAACCATGCGCATCTGGGCCAGATGATCGAGGCTGCGCTGGGCAATGGAGAACGTTACGGTGTCGACATCCGTTATTCGCGTGAGCCGGCAGCGCTGGAAACGGCCGGCGGTATTGCCCAGGCACTGTCCATTTTGCAAGCCGGGTCGGGAAATGATTGCGGGGAACAGCCATTCGTGACGGTGAACGCCGACATTTATTGCGAAATCGATTTTTCGATACTATTGCCGGTCCTGCGGCATATGCAAACCAATCCCGATAAGGATCTCGCGCATCTGGTGCTGGTGGATAACCCGGCCCAGCATGCAAGTGGTGATTTCGTCCTCGATTCCGGCAGAATAATCCCTTCAGGGAAAGATAATCTTACTTTTAGCGGAATCGGCGTGTACCAGCCCAGATTGTTCAAGGATGTTGTACCTGGCACAGTGGCAAAGCTCGCGCCGCTGCTGCGCCAGGCAATTGCGGCGGGAAAAATCAGCGGTCAACATTATCGAGGCGTATGGGCAGACGTGGGCACGCCGGAGCGCCTGCGCCGGCTCGATGTTCAACTAAGTGAAGGGTGAAATTTCTGCCTTTACACCCGCTTTGCGTTATCCTGCAAATACTGTAAAAATGACCATTCATGATCCCAGTTAAATCATTCTGCGAGCGGCGCCGGCATTTGGCATCCCAAATGCAAAAAGGCGTTGCCATCATTCCCACCGCACCCGAACAGGTGCGGAATCGCGATGCGCATTATCCTTATCGATTCGACAGTTATTTTTATTACCTGACCGGGTTCCGCGAACCGGAGGCGGTGCTGGTGATTGTGGCGGAGGCCGATGAGAACGCATCCAAACATATACTGTTCTGTCGCGACAAAGATCTGGAACGGGAAATCTGGGATGGTTTCCGTTATGGCCCTGAGGCGGCGCGTGAAGCATTCGATTTCGATGAGACATACCCCATATTCAGGCTGGACGACATACTGCCGAGATTACTGGCGAATCAGCCCGCTGTGTATTGCTCGTTAGGACACGATACCGCATGGGAGACGCGCGTGACCGGCTGGATCAACCAGGTACGGCAGCAGACACGTAGTGGAGTCACCGCGCCCGCCACAATCCATGATGTCCGGCTTTTGCTGGATGAGATGCGTCTGTTCAAAAGCGCGGAAGAACTTCAGGTTATGCGCCGCGCGGCCGAGATTTCCAGTGGCGCCCATCGCCGCGCCATGCGGGAAACCCGGCCTGGTATGAGCGAATATGAAGTGGAGGCCGGGTTGCTGCACGAGTTCCGCCGTCATGGTGCGCAAGCGCCCGCCTATACGTCTATCGTCGCAGGCGGCGCTAATGCCTGTGTATTGCATTATGTCGAGAACAATGCCCGCCTGAACGCTGGCGATTTGTTATTGATCGACGCGGGCTGCGAGTTGGACGGCTATGCGGCCGACATCACGCGCGCGTTCCCGGTGAATGGGAAATTCAGTGCGGTGCAAAAGGATTTGTATCAACTGGTGTTGTCGGCACAGGCGGCGGCGATAAGTGCGGTACAGCCAGGCAGCCCCTGGGATGCGCCGCATGAAGCGGCGCTGCGGGTGCTGGTCCAGGGTTTTATTGATTTCGGTCTGTGCCAGGGTAGTGTCGATATGGTCATACAGTCGGAAGACTATAAGCGTTTTTACATGCACCGCACCGGTCATTGGCTGGGGCTAGATGTGCACGACGCGGGTGAATACAAGCGCGATGGAGAATGGCGTCCACTGCAACCGGGAATGACCCTGACGGTGGAACCGGGTTGCTACGTTCGCCCCGCGGATAACGTGCCCCGGCATTTCTGGAATATCGGTGTGCGTATCGAAGACGATGTGGCGGTAACAGAAACCGGATGCGAAGTGCTGACGTCAGCTGCCCCCAAGGCGGTGGCGGAGATTGAAGAACTGATGCAAGAGCGGAAAGATCAATAGTCCAACTGCCGGACTCAGGATAATGGATGAAGATAGAAAAATAGTCATAAGACGCATAGTTCGGAATGAGAAAACGGGCATCCCGGAAGAGGAGATCGTGCATGTCTCCCCTGGGGGCCGGTGGGCAACCTACCTGCTCCTTATTCCTGTATTTATTGTCATGGTCGTTTTGGGTGTTTTCTTCTTCACCGCTTTTCTTGCCTTATTCGCTATTGCCGCCGCTGGTATTTCGTTTCGTCTGTGGTGGCTGCGCCGGAAATTGCGCAAATCCATGGAAGCGGAGGAGGGAGAATATGTCGTAATCGAGGATGCTGAAATCGTCGAAGAACGAACGGATAAGCCACACACTAAATAAGTCACAAATGTACGATCCATGAGCCGAGAAAAAACTACCCTGAAGCACGAATACGACCTGATCATCATCGGTGGCGGCCCGGTAGGTATGGCGCTGGCACTGGCATTGCGCGGCAGCGGCGTATCCGTGCTGTTGCTGGAAGCGCGTGGATTGCCGGAGAAAACGGAAGACTCCCGTCCATTGGCGTTGTCTCACGGCAGCCGGCTCATCCTGGAGCGTTTGGGCGTGTGGAAGCCGTTACCGGACATCACGTCCATTACGACCATTCATATCTCCAATCGCGGAGGTTTTGGCCGAACGGTCATGACCGCTGACGATATCGGTGTGCCGGCTTTGGGTTATGTAATCAATCACCATGATGTATTCCGGTCCATGCACAAAGCGCTGAAAAAGTGTGATGTTGACTATTTGACCGGGGCGCAGGTAACGCGATTGGAAACCGGAGTTGAATCGGGACGGATTGAATTTCAGCATGACGGAGTAACGAAAAAAGCCACGGCCAGGCTACTGGTGCTGGCGGATGGCGGCCGCCTCACCGCGCAAATCGAAGGTGTGACCCAGCACGTGCATGACTACCAGCAATGGGCGGTTGTTGCGCGTATCAAAAGTGAGTGCTCCCCGAAAATAACCGGCCGTGCCGGCAGCGAATTCATGCGCTCTCCCGCTCAGGGAGGCGTGGCTTATGAACGTTTCACGCCGGATGGTCCGGTGGCACTGCTGCCCTCGGGTGAGCACTTTGCCCTGGTGTGGACTGTTTCTCCCTCAGCGGCCCAGGATATTCTTGCTTTGGATGACGCAGCATTTCTTGTCCGGTTACATGATCATTTCGGCGATCGTCTCGGCAAATTCATCGAAGCCGATAAACGTTCCGGCTTTCCGCTTGCGCTCAAATATGCCACCCCCGTCACAGCTTGCCGTGCGGCATTGGTTGGCAATGCGGCACAAACCTTGCATCCGGTTGCGGGACAAGGTTTTAATCTGGGCTTGCGTGATGCCTGGGAACTGGCTGACGAGGTTATCGCAGCTCCCGCTGAGACAGGGACTCCCACAATGCTTGCAAGATATCGTCACAGGCGCCGGATGGACAGTGGTGCCGGGCGAGTATTCACCGATTCCCTGGTGAAACTTTTTTCCAATGACGATCTTGTGTTGGGAAGCATGCGCGGCATGGGGCTAAGCGCGCTGGATTGCCTGCCGCAAGCCAAGCGTTTCGTCGCACGGCGCATGATGTTTGGTGCAAGAGGATAATTCGTAAAAATGCTGGTTGAAGCGGATCGGAGAACTCCGGAATCAAATCGGTCTGTATTTCTCTCCAGACCTACGGGGGCTACAGCAAATATTAGCGGGTGTCACCTGTAAAATCTTACATCTATCCGTTGTCACGGCGTAGCGATACGCTATCGCGCATTCGTCGATCACTGCTAACGCCACGCGAATTTCAATAGCCTGTTAAAATTGTATCCGTTCTTATCCTTCACCCTTCCGGGCTAGCCCCACTATTCAAAGCAGACGCATGCAGATCGGTCCTCATATTCTCAAAAATAATCTTATTGTCGCACCCATGGCGGGGGTGACTGATCGTCCCTTCCGGCAGTTATGCAAGAGCATGGGTGCGGGCATGGCTGTGTCGGAAATGGTATCGAGCAACTCGCTGCTGTGGGGCTCTGAAAAGACCCGGCGCCGTGCCAATCATGAAGGAGAGGTGGATCCCATTTCGGTGCAGATCGCGGGTGCCGATCCGGCGATGATGGCCGAAGCGGCTCGCTATAATGTGGCGCAGGGGGCACAGATCATAGACATCAATATGGGTTGTCCGGCCAAGAAAATCTGCAACGTGATGGCGGGCTCCGCATTGTTGCAGAATCAACCGCTGGTGGGAAAGATACTTGATGCCGTGGTAGGCGCGGTAAATGTTCCTGTTACGCTGAAGATCCGCACCGGCTGGGACACGCAGCACAGAAATGCGCTTGCGGTGGCGAATATTGCCGAGAGCGCGGGGGTCCAGGCGCTGGCTATTCATGGACGTACCCGCGCTTGCGCTTATGCGGGGCATGCCGAGTATGACACTATCGCCGAGGTAAAGGCTGCGGTGAAAATTCCGGTCATCGCCAACGGCGATATCACCACGCCTGAACAGGCGAGGCAGGTACTCGAATATACCAGGGCCGATGCCGTCATGATCGGCCGCGCTGCCCAGGGAAGGCCATGGATATTCCGTGAGATCAGCCACTACCTCGCCACTGGCAAGCATCTCCAGCTACCGGAAGTTACCGAGATTCATCGTGTGCTCATCGATCATTTGCATGAACTATATGATTTTTACGGTGAGTATTCGGGTGTGCGCATCGCCCGCAAGCACATCTCCTGGTACACCAAAGGGTTGGTTGGCTCTGCTGTATTTCGTCATGCAATGAATCAATTGCAAACGACTGATCAGCAGGTGTTGGCGGTTAACGAATTTTTTAGTGAGCTTGCCGGCCACGGCCGGCGCTTGACTTACGTTGAGCCCGAGGAGTTGGTTGCATGAGCATTATTAATGAAAACGAAATCGCCCGTTGCGTACGCGAAGCCGTGAACGGTTATTTCAACGATCTGGA
>JBDSSX010000371.1:0-2241 GCA_039928555.1 Nitrosospira sp.
GACTTGTGGAAAAATCAATCTGTGGATTGGGCCGTTCAAAATTCAGACTCGGTGGGAGAGTCCGATGTTCCAGCGCCATCACGGTTTTGATCAGACCGGCAACACCCGCCGCGGCATCAAGATGCCCCACATTGGTCTTGACCGAACCAATGCCGCAAAATCCGCGCCGTTGCGTGCTCTGCCGGAACGCCTGCGTCAGCGCTGCAATCTCGATGGGATCACCCATCGTCGTGCCGGTGCCATGCGCTTCGACATAGCTGACCGTGTCGGCGGATACGCCCGCAATCGCCTGGGCAGCGAGAATAACCTCTGTCTGCCCTTCCACGCTGGGCGCCGTGTAGCCCACCTTGGCGGAGCCGTCATTATTGATCGCCGAACCCTTGATCACCGCATGAATGGTATCCCCATCCGCCAGGGCGTCAGCTAGGCGTTTCAGCACCACGATTCCCACCCCGCTGCCAATCACGGTGCCCGCCGCCTGCGCATCGAAGGCACGGCAATGACCGTCAGGCGAAAGAATAGCCCCAGCCTGGTAATGATAACCGCCCTCATGCAGGAGATTGACCCAAACGCCCCCCGCTATGGCCATATCCGCTTCATGGTTGAGCAACCCCCGGCAGGCGACGTGGATCGCTGCAAGCGAGGTGGAACAGGCGGTTTGCACCGTGATCCCCGGTCCGCGCAGATTGAGTTTGTAGGATACAGTCGTGGTCATCGAATCCTTGTTATTGCCATTCATCAGCCCTTGCAAGGAGGATATGTCCCGCATGTCCGAGAAATGTCCGCTGGAAAGCAGATTGAGCAACAGATACGTGTTCACCCCGCAGCCCGCATAGACGCCAATCGGATTCCGGCAGGTCGAAGCGTCATAGCCCGCATCTTCCAGCGCCTGCCACGCGGTCTCCAGGAAGAGCCGATGTTGCGGATCCATCTCCGCCGCCTCGCGCGGGGTATAACCAAAGAAGGAGGCGTCAAAAAGATCTACGCCATCCAGCCTTGCACCGGCTTTTACATAAAGCGGATCATCCAGCTGCCTGGCCGGAATACCGCGGGCCAGCAATTCGTTATCGCTATATAAAGTGATTGACTCTACCCCATCCCGCAGGTTGCGCCAGAAGGTGTTGACATCGTCCGCGCCAGGAAAACGGCCCGCCATGCCAATAATCGCAATTTCGATGCCTGTGTTCCCTGACAATTCGTCTTCATGGTGCATCAATGAATCCTCTCTGCTTTCTGCTTGCGTTGAATAAAAGCGCCTCGTTGACGCTGTGCCCGTTCCTGATGATGCTGCAAGGACACGTGTTCTGTCCGTTCCTGCCCGAGAAATCTTGCCAGGCTGGCAACGGTGGTGTATTTAAAGAGATCGATAATGGCAATGCGGGTGCTTAACCGTTCCTCCAGCTTGCATTGCACTTTGATCAATAGCAGCGAATGGCCGCCAAGATCGAAAAAATTGTTATACAACCCTACCCGGGGAACCTCCAGAATTTCGGCCCAGACATCCGAGATCAGTGTTTCCATTCTGCTAACAGGCGGATCGTAATCCTGTTCGTTTAATTGCTCAGGCGGGGGCAATCCCATCCGGTCGACCTTGCCGTTGGGACTGAGTGGCAGCACATCCAGAAAAACAAACAAACTTGGAAGCATGTAATCGGGAAGAACTGTGCCAAGCGCAGTCTTAAGCAGCGCAGAATTAAGCAGTACCCCGGCATGAGCCGCTACATAAGCGATCAAGCGCGTGCCATTGCGGCTCTCCTGCGCCACCACCGCTGCGTCACGTACACCCGTCTGTGCCAGCAACTGCGCTTCGATTTCACCTAATTCAATGCGAAAGCCGCGTACCTTGATTTGATGGTCCAGGCGGCCTGCATATTCCAGCTGTCCATCCATCCGCCAACGCACCAGATCGCCCGTGCGGTAAAGGCGTCCTCCAGTCTGACTGAACGGGTCGGCAACAAATCGCTCGCCTGTCAGGGCTGGACGATTGAGATAACCCCGCGCCAATCCTGACCCTCCTATATAGAGCTCGCCTGTAGTGCCGGGAGGAACGAGATTGAGGTCTTCATCGAGCACATATGCGTTTCGATCGCCTACCGGCCGGCCGATGGGTGCATAGTCCCCATCGATGCCCGCCGCGGCACTGCCTATCCAGGCGGTTGGTGTAATGATCGTTTCTGTCGGGCCATAAGCATTCACAAGGCGAACGCTCTTGAATGCCGCCTGGGTCGCGGCAAGGTCTGC
>JBDSSX010000372.1:0-1588 GCA_039928555.1 Nitrosospira sp.
TCTATGCTTTTTACCGCAGCCTGGAAGCGTATAAGCAGAGTTTCAAGAGCAAGGGGGATATGATGGTTCTGGAGCCCAATTCGGAGTTTTTCAAGTACCTGAAGAATTCGGGCCGCAGTCCGAAATAAAATGCAGGGTGATTCTATAATTCCGGTTTTGGAGCAAGGTTTACCACTGTACTCCGCTGTCCGCGACAAGACTGTTAAACGGCAAATGCCATCTACTATCACCCTGCTGTTCCTTTCTGGTTTTCTTCCGGCAAAAGAACTCACATAGCGTTGTGAATTTATTGAGGTGTCTACTGAGGTTGTGGCGACATGTGGGACACTTTGTTACTCGCATTTGCGCTGATGCTGGTGATAGAAGGGCTTCTTCCTTTCCTTATGCCAGGTGTCTGGCGTGAAACCTTCAGGAAACTGATTGAGGTTGGCGACGGCCAGATACGCTTCATCGGTCTAACCTCCATGCTGGCTGGACTGCTGTTGCTTTATCTCGTGAACTAGCAGTCTGTCGGACTTGGAGAATCGAAGCCAGGTAGTGACCGAATGAGGATGGATTTTGAGGAATTTGCAGCCCAATAGTTATTCTATTGGTCAAAAACGTAGCGAAATATGGGTCGGCCCGGCGCTTTTACGGCCGATTTGCTTTAAGCCCGGCAGGCTGCCAGGTCTTTTGCGTCATCGCATTTCTGTTTGGACGTAACTGAATCATTAACATGCGTAATTGGATTCTTCCTGAATATGTCGAGGATATCCTGCCCGCCGAGGCGCTGCGCATCGAGATGATGCGCCGGCGTATTATCGACTGGCTCCTGGTGCACGGCTATGAGCTGGTAGGTCCGCCTTTGTTGGAGTATGTGGAATCCTTGCTCTCGGGCAGCGGTGGCGACATGGATTTGCGCATGTTCAAAGTCGTGGATCAGTTGAGTGGCCGCATGATGGGGCTGCGTGCGGATATGACGCCGCAGACGGCGCGTATCGACGCGCACCTCCTGAACCGCAAGGGAATTACCCGCCTATGTTACGCAGGAAGTGTGTTGCATGCCCTTCCGTCGGGATTGACCCGGACCCGTGAGCCTCTCCAGATTGGTGCGGAACTTTATGGTCATACCGGACTAGAAAGCGATCTGGAAGTCCAACGACTCATGCTGCAAACTTTGGCAATTGCCGGTATAGACAATATTCATCTTGATCTCGGCCACGTTGCTGTATTTCGTGGCTTGGTCAGAGGTGCAAGGATTCCCGTCGAACTGGAGAAAGAGTTATTTGGTGTATTGCAAGCCAAAGATATTTGCGGATTGAAAGAACTCTGTGCTGGGCTGAGTAAACGTGTGGACGCGCATGCGCGGCAGGCGTTATTGCTGTTGCCGGAACTATACGGCGACGGCGAGATACTGGCGCTCGCGCGTAAATCCCTGCCGGATTACCCTGAAATCCAGGACGCGCTGGATGACTTGGAAACAGTTGCATTGGAGTTGAGGCCCATGGTGGAATCGCTGGCATTTGATCTGGCGGATTTGCGTGGCTATCACTATCATAGCGGCATGGTGTTCGCTGCTTATACCGGTAATTGCTCTAATGCGATCGCG
>JBDSSX010000373.1:0-2963 GCA_039928555.1 Nitrosospira sp.
GGCCTGGTCGCACAACTGGCGAACCTCGACCCTTACCCTGAATCCGTCCCCATCAACCATCTGGTGCAGGTGGAAGGTACGCCTCTGCATGGCACGGCGGCGCTCGATCCGCTGGAATTCGTGCGTACTATCGCGGCGGCGCGCATTACCATGCCCAAAGCAATGGTGAGGTTGTCGGCGGGTAGACAGGAAATGCCGGATGCGGTGCAAGCGCTATGTTTTCTCGCGGGCGCCAACTCGATTTTCTATGGCGACAAATTGCTTACCATGGGCAATCCGGAAGCTGAGCGAGACAAGGCATTATTCGATAAGCTGGGGCTCCACTCGATGTAAATGGACGGGACGGTGCCGCAACTTGCCCGATCTGCCTAATCCGCCCAATCTGCCTGAACCGGTCAACCGGAATGCCCAACGAGTTCACTGAACAACGCGAACAATTACGCGAACAGCTGCGCGCACGAGAAGGTAAGAAACTGTACCGCCGCCGTCTGGCGCTGGAGAGCCCCCAGCAAACGCATGTTTTAGCGGCCGGACGTGAATACCTCGCATTTTGCAGTAACGATTATCTCGGCCTTGCC
Source organism: Nitrosospira sp. (assembly GCA_039928555.1). Taxonomy (GTDB): domain Bacteria; phylum Pseudomonadota; class Gammaproteobacteria; order Burkholderiales; family Nitrosomonadaceae; genus Nitrosospira. Next base: position 579 of record JBDSSX010000373.1, read on the forward strand.
AATCATCCCCGGTTGATCGAGGCGGTCTGTGAAGGTGCCAGGCAATATGGGGTAGGGGCGGGTGCCTCGCACCTCATCAGCGGGCATTCTTCAGTGCACCACGCGCTGGAGGAGGCGCTGGCTCATTTTACCGGGTTCCCCCAGGCGTTGTTATTTTCCACTGGATACATGGCTAACGCCGGCGTGATTACGGCATTGGCAGGTCGTGGCGATACGATATTCGCCGACAAGCTCAACCATGCTTCACTTAATGACGCCGCGCTGGTTTCACGCGCGAGATTTATCCGATATTCCCATCTCGATCTGGCTACGCTGGAACGGCAACTCGCTGTATCGCAGGCCAGGCGCAAACTGGTGATGACCGATGCGGTGTTCAGTATGGACGGGGATGTCGCGCCAGCCGCCAGCTTGCTGGCATTGTGCGAAAAATACGATGCATGGCTGATGCTCGATGATGCGCACGGTTTTGGCGTACTCGGTCCGCAGGGGCGGGGAACGGCCGCTCATTTCAATATCAGCTCGCCGCGTATTATTTACATGGCTACGCTTGGCAAGGCGGCGGGTGTATTTGGCGCTTTTGTCGCGGCGCAGCCGGAGATCATCGAAACCCTGATTCAGCATGCGCGTAGTTACATCTATACTACGGCGACGCCGCCGCTGCTGTCCCATGCCTTGCTGAAAAGCCTGGCGTTGATCGAAGGGGAAGAATGGCGGCGGGAGAGGCTGACACAACTTGTCATGTGTTTGAAAAGAGAGGTGCAATCGCTGCGCTGGCGGTTGCTGCCATCCGCTACCCCTATTCAGCCTTTGGTCCTAGGGGAGAATGATAAGACGTTGGAGATAAGCGAGGCGTTGCGCGCACGAGGCATTCTGGTTCCGGCGATCCGTCCGCCCACAGTGCCGCAAGGCGCGGCACGGCTGCGGATCTCGTTATCCGCTTTGCACAGTATGGACGACATTGCCCAGCTCGGGTCGGCGCTTAGAGAGCTGGATGGGTTAGCCGATGCGCCTGCATACTGAATCCATCGGGACCGGCCCGGATCTTGTCTTACTGCATGGCTGGGCCATGCACAGTGGTATCTGGAACAGCGTACGCGAACGGCTGGCCCGGCATTTTCGGCTGTGTTTAGTAGATTTGCCGGGGCATGGGTTCAGTCCAGCTTGCGAGTCCGGTACGATGGAACGTGTTGTTGAAATGGTTTTGGATATTTTGCCTCCAAGTTGTATGGTTTGCGGGTGGTCGCTGGGGGGTCAGATTGCGGTTGAGCTTGCATTGCGCGAGCCGGTACGCGTCAAAAAGCTTGCATTGATTTCAACAACGCCTTGTTTTATCAAGTGTAAAGACTGGCAATGGGGAATGGATGTGGCGACTTTGCAACTATTCATGCGGAATTTGAAGCGGGATTACGCAACGACGCTTAGCCGGTTTCTCACCTTGCAGGTGAGTGGAAGCGGCGATGCCACGGCAGTGCTGGCACAGTTGCGTGAAAGCTTTTCTCAGCGTGATCGGCCGGATGAAGCGGGGTTACAAACCGGATTGCAGATTCTGCTTACGAGCGATCTGCGCGAAAAATTAAGGAATGTTACTCAGCCGACGATATTGCTGCATGGCGAGAATGATGTTATCACTGGTCCCGGCGCAGCAAGATGGATGAACCAGCAACTGCAGAATTCAAGACTGGTCATGTTGCCCCGTTGCGGTCATGCACCATTTCTGTCCTATCCTGATCAATTTGTGGCCAGTATGGTTCAGATATAGGTTTAAACCTAAATCCGGTAGTTGACCGCTCATTTAATAGATCAGCATTATGATTAATAACAATATTTCGTATTATTTGACGCTCACCTTCCGGGTAAGGCCGCTACGGGGTGAATTGCACAGTTTTTGCGGCACATGGCTGCGTTGCAACTTCTTGGAATGGAACGGCGCCCCGAAGCGTCGCACGAGGGGCCCCGCGAAGCGGGGATCGGGCAGCGTAGGGGAGACGCGCCCGCGCCCAACGTTCATGGGGCGCCCGCATCCCGCTTCGGGGTCGCACCTTCCTGCGGAAGGCACTGCTCCGCCCTACGCGGTCGCATTCCGCGTCGTTGCGCCTTGCCCCGCACCCCAAAAACCGCACACTTCACCCCGTCCAACTACCGGATTTAGGGTGAAACAAGATTTATAATTTGTCTCAAGGGCGAACCGGGAGCACCGCAAAGGTTTGTTGACGGGAGGGGACGCAGGGCCGAGCATGCATAAAAATAAGGCGGGACAAGCCCGCCTTATTTATTTCGCATCCTCTACCTACATTCACACTTCCTGAGCTGGAGTCGCTGTTGTTGCCGGTGCCGCCGGAGGTGTATTGTCTTTCGGCGGTGGAGGCGCGGATTTGGTAGGCTTGG
>JBDSSX010000374.1:0-3130 GCA_039928555.1 Nitrosospira sp.
CTCGGGGTTACTTTCCCATTCAACGTGGTGATCGGCATTCCGCTCTATTACAGTTTGGCTCAGTATCTGGCGGGGCAGTAAGTCAAATTATTTCGGGATGATTTCTCAATTCGTTGAACATTTAGGGTAGATTCCTGATCTGATCGAAAATACTCGAATTCAGACTATTGCGTAACTATTATTGGGGGAAACCAGATTATGAGTTCAGACGTTCTAATACCACTGAAACGCATCGAAATCGTCGTTGATGAAGAGGCGCTTGGTAAGCTGCTCGGGTTATTGCGGACGGCCGGGGTGCGGGGCTATACAACCATCAAGCAGGCGGGCGGGCTTGGGTCACGCGGCGAGCGGCGCCCGGAGGACTACGCGCTGGAGGAGAAAAATGCGGTGGTGATTCTCGCCTGCGAAGAAAAACAGGCGGAGAGGATCATTATGACGATTCGTCCCAGGCTGAAGGAATTCGGCGGGATGTGTCTGATTTCGGACTGCGAATGGGTGATAGGGCCCGCAGTTTCATACTGATACACCTGCCAGCTTTCAGGTGGTTGGCGGTTTAATAATGGTTTTGGATGTTTTCAAATAATCGAAGGAGTTGATCATGCTGAAGCAGCGACTTTCCAGGAAGCTATTGTTAGGCAGCGTTGCGCCGTTACTGCTGTCGGGCATGTTAATTACGCAGGCTCCGCCTGCTAGTGCGTTGGAGGCCGTATATGCCAAATTCAACAAAGCGGGGGAACTGGTTCGCCCCACCCATTACCGGGAGTGGGTTTTTGTGGGTTCGCCGCTCACCCCCAAAGATATGAACGACGGCAAGCCGGCATTTCCGGAGTTTCACAATGTCTATGTTGATCCCACAAGCTGGCGTTTCTGGAAGAGAACCGGGAAATTCCGCGACGGAACTGTTTTTGTGCTGGAAATGGTCAGTGTCGGGGATAAGAAGTCATCCAGCGGGAACGGCTACTTTCAGGGGGAGTTCGGCGGTATCGCAGCTGCGGTCAAGAGCAAGAAACGTTTCAAGGATAAGATGAATAATTGGGCCTACTTTGGCTTTGGCGACAAGCCAACCGCTGCGGCGCAAGCTGATGATGCCTGTGCAGCATGCCATAAAGCCAACGCCGCCGAAGATATGGTTTTTACCCAGCACTACCCGGTATTGCGCGCGGCCAAACCTGTGGGAAAAATCAAGGGCAGGGGAATAGGGCAGGGCAGTATGGATATCGAACGCGGGCAGTAAGATTGTTAATGGGTAACCTGTTCGATATCTTTAGCGCGGAAACCGCATGATTTGATGCCGCCGTAAAGTAATGCATTAGAGAAGCAATACGGGTTGCCTTCTAAACGTTTAATCCGGCTGGTGACCTTCCACCGATACGAGCAGCCCAAGTGGTTTATCGACGCTGTGACAACACTGGTATGGACAAGAGACTGGTTTGGAGCCGTGTGGTGTTTTTTCAATATTAATTTTATTCGGACATCCAATGGCGAGACCTGTGACGGGACGGGAATTTGTGGAGGCAGCCAAGGAAAGAATCGCCACGGCAAAAACGGTTGATGCTTTGCGGGCAGCTCAGGCTTTACTTCTACCGCTGGAATTTGGACTTTCGCTGGAGCAGACGGCTACGATCATTGGGCTCTCCAAGAGCCGTACGGGGAAATTACGTACCCGGTTTCAGCGTATCGAGATTGGTGTCGAGCAGGTTAAAACAAAAAAAGGACTTCGTAATCATGCGCGAATGAGCCTGGATGAAGAGGTGAAATTTCTTACCCCATTCATTATGGAGGCTCAAAATACAGGTGCCCTTCATATTCCGCAATTGAAAGCGGAACTCGAACGAAGCGTGGGCAGGTCTGTGTCGACCTCGACGGTTTATCAACTACTCAGGCGCCACGGGTGGTCAAAGCTTGCGCAGCATCCGAAAACCGATATGGAGGTGATGCAGGCATGGAAAAGAATGAGTTCGAAAAAATAGACATCACGCAAGAAAAAGCATCAATATTCCTGATGTTGCGTGTAAGTTAGTTTCATTACATCCATCTGCCACCCGCCGGGCAGGGCCCGTTTTTAATACCATCGAGCTGCGATAAAGTTCGAAGAATAGTTCAGAGTAAAAGAGCGCTTAATCTCCGGAGCTTCCACTTCTCTTTCTACATTCGCTAGCTGAATGAGCCATCATTTCACGCAGCTCACCTGACCCTGAACCCCCTTTCGGTTTTCATCCAGTGTAATAGGAATTTGTAGCAAATAAATTGTCCGCTTTTGCCCGGTGTTCTCATACTCGGCCAGCTTGCGCGCCCCGTGCAGGACTGCGAGATGCCCATTGATGCGGCGCAGCACTGAAACCTTGGTCTTGACATAGTGGCAGCGATAGCGATCTGCCGGGATTTGTAATTTCATTCCCGCTAAGCTTACGCAGTTGTCGCATCCGACTATGCGCTCAAATCGCTCGCACAGAATGTCATCAAGATCACCACCGATACAGGCCACGAAGGCATTGCCATCGAATCTTGTCGGTTGCATGAACTCGGCGTTGAAATTGCCTGCCTTCAACTCCACCCATTCCCAACCTTTTCCCGTGAGGGCAACGGTTTTCTCCCCACTCCCGTCGCCCCCAGGGGCGAGACGAGGAGAGTACAAGCGAGAGAATGTGTTTTTAACAGCCGATCTTTCTTTAAACCGGTGCCAGACGAACCCACGGCCCGCCCCGTATCGTTGATATCCCGGGCCACGCTATGTACACACCGCCTAAAGTACCAGGTCTCCCATACCCATCCCTTGGAACCGGTGATAAAAGCATGAGTGTTTCCAATGGTGAAAGACAGACCGTCCTGCTTCTTCTCCAGAGCAGAAACCTGTACTTCGGTCAGCACTTCCCCCTCTCATATGGAGCTCTACAGCCAACGCTTCTTGAATGATTCAGGTCGCAGTATTCACAAAATGACCACTTTAAGGTCGTGGTTTTCACAAAATGGCCACTTTTAGGTCGAAATATTCAAAAAATGACCACTTTCAGGTCGCGGTTTTCACAAAATGACCACTTTTAGGTCGAAATATTCACAAAATGACCACTTTCAGGTCGAAATATTCACAGAATGACCACCAATACGCAATATTGCCCTGACAAGGGGTGTG
>JBDSSX010000375.1:0-1997 GCA_039928555.1 Nitrosospira sp.
GCTGGAGGATAAATTCCGGTCTACCGCAGATACCCAGATCCAGCGCCGTCATGTTGGTGGTGCCACCCGGGATAATCGTTAGCACAGGCCATCTCGCGAGTGGTTGCGTTGCAAACAAATGACATAAAACTCCCTGTACGGTACCGTCTCCGCCAATAATTACCAGCAAATCAACATCTGCCCGTACAAAGGCATCAACCGATGCGTTAATCTCAGGTTCGTTCGTTACTTCACTGCAGGTTGCACCCGGAATTTCGGTGAGTACCCGCCTTATTGCATCCTTGCGCTTGCGAATACGTCCGCTGAGAGGATTGAAAAGCAATCCGATCATGCCACTCCCAGACTTCAATCTATTTATCCGTGAATTCTCTATCATTTTTCCTAACCGCCAAGGGTGCAAAAATACGAACCGCCAGTTTCCCTTCATCCTGGCCAGGAACAATGTCCTCAAACCATGATCGTAAAGGCCCGTGGGCCCGCCGTGCTTGCCAACCCATCATTACCCGAACAGCAAGAAAGATAGTTGAGAGAAGATGCCAGATAATTACCGACCAGAGTCCGATGTCCGGCCGGTCTATAAACCAGCCGAATGTCAACAGGATCAGATTGGGATTACGCCGTGCAGTAACGAGCCGGTTAAATGAATCCAGCGGGCGCCAGATAAAAATATCAAATGATGCAATCCAAAACTGGAAAATTCCTTCACACAATCGGCCACCAACATAACCGATAAGTATCAGCCAGAATACTATTGGCAAGTCGGGGGCCTGCGTTAGTGCTGCTGTCAACCCTACACCCCAAGCCATATACCATAGCGGCGGATGAATAATATCCAGGCCGTGATCGAGCACATCTCCAAAACGGCTTGAGGTGACAGTCACTCGCGCCAGCTTCCCATCGACCGTATCCATAAAGGTCATCAACCATCCCATCACCAGACCCATACCGTAGTGGCCATACCAAAAGGCAACCCCGGCCAGCACGGCAAACACGAGACTGAGCAGCGTAACCTGGTTTGGCCGTATACCAAAGTGTACACAAACGCGGACAGCCCAGAATGCGGGTATGGGCCAGAGCCATTTCGTCACGAGGTCGGTCACGCCTTTGTACGATCGGGCAAACAGTTCTGACTCCAGCTGACGGTAGTTATCTCTACGGATAAGTAATAGGTAAGGCAGGTCCCTTTTCTTGAGATTTTGCTGAAGGCCCAACAGATCCAGATCCTTTAGCGTATAACGAGGCAAGGCAGAGAAAGCCTCTCCTTTTCCTCCGTCCATAAAATTAGCCAGCACACGGGGCATGTTTCCATCGGTAATCCGGATCGCGACCGACTGGCCTATGTCGCTGCTAAGCACCAGATCCACTCGCGTGTTAATCAATGCCGTCAGGACCCTGGCATCAAACAAATGATCTGCCCGTAAAAATAATGCTGGCGCATGTACTGGAATCTGCTCGGGACTATCGACCAGTCTGATCTGGGTGAATGCCTTTAACATCCGTTGCAGTCGCTCACGGCCGCTCAGGCCCCAAATGTTCGTCTCGCTGTCTCCGAGGATATAGATGTAGGTTATCACTGGAATATTCCGGATCGTTTGTCTGTGTCTGGATTTGGAATCATTGGATGACCCGCTATGTTCGTGTGGCTGCCGGCTGGATGCAGGAACGCACCGATCGACATATATGCCGTATCACTACCACGGCAATACACTACCGGAACGAGTGCCGAATCCTTTTACTCTAACGGGAAACAATAAGCAAGCGGCTAAAAAACCCGCCGCAACCAGAAATTAGCAAGAGCAATCAACAGTAGCCCGGGAAAGAGAGCAGTTAGCGCGGGATTCAAATGCAGCAATAGACCCGCATTCGCGATAACCTGATCAAACAGGTAAACACTGATTCCAAGCATGGATGCGAGCACCAGCTTATTGCCAAGGCCCGTCCGTACCGATCCGAAAACAAAGGGAATGGAAAGCAACAACATCGCAATTGTTGTCAGT
>JBDSSX010000376.1:0-1703 GCA_039928555.1 Nitrosospira sp.
TCCGGCCGCGGCAGCAACATGCAAGCGCTGATCGAAGCAAAACTCCCGGTCAGGATAGCCGCTGTTATCAGTAACAGACCGGATGCTACGGGGCTGGAAATCGCCAGGATGCATGGATTTGAAACAATGGTACTGGATCAACGGTCTTATCCTGTTCGCGAGGCCTTCGATACCGCTTTGGCGGAAATAATCGATGCTTACGAACCCGACCTGATCGCCCTTGCCGGTTTTATGCGAATTCTGGGAGATGGCTTTGTTAATCGTTATTGTGGAAAGCTGATGAACGTCCACCCTTCACTACTACCTGCCTTTCCCGGCCTCAATACCCACGTCCGGGCAATGAAAGAAGGCGTGAAGATACATGGTTGCACAGTGCACTTTGTAACCTCGCAGGTGGACCACGGCCCGATCATCATTCAGGCGGCGGTCCAGACATTGCCCGGCGATACCGAAGAAACACTCGCGGCACGCGTGTTGCACCAGGAGCACCGCATTTACCCCGAAGCGGTACGCTGGTTTATGGAAGGCCGGCTGAAAGTCGCCGATAATTGTGTCGAAGTGAGCAACGCCATAGCCGATGGTTCAATTTTATATTCACCGGAGTTATCCTAAATCCGGTGGTTGACCGCTCATTTAATAGATCGGTGTTATGATTAATAACAATATTTCGTACTATTTGACGCTCGCTTTCCAGATGAAGCCGCTACGGGGGTGAATTGCACAGTTTTTGTGCCACATGGCTGCGTTGCAACTTCTTGGAATGGAACGACCATTCCGCGTCGTTGCGCCTTGCCCTGCACCCCAAAAACCACACACTTCACCCCGTCCAACTACCGGATTTAGGATTATACAAATGAGACTCTTACCCGTTGCCCTGTTATGTGGACTAAGCCTTTCCACTTTCTCCGCCTCCTCCGCTCTGGCCGCCGATATTCCCGCGCGCGTCGACATCAGTTATTCGATAACATCCGGCGGCATGGAAGGAGAAGTAAATGATACGCTGCAAATCAAACGCGAAAGCGGCACGCGCAGCTATGCCATCAGCAGCGAAGCCCGTGCCAAGGGTATGCTGGCGTTGGCACAACCGGACCCTATCACGCTTGATAGCGCGGGGAGTATCACAGCGGAGGGATCACTGCGACCCAGTCGCTTTTCCGATCAACACGGTAAGAAAATACCCAAAGTAGCTATTTTTGATTGGAACAGGAAATTGCTGACCCTTCAGCATAAACGCGGGGAAGAGCAAAAAGCCCTGCCTGTCGATATCCAGGATAGACTGAGCCTGCACTATAGCTTCATGTTCTCGCCTGTTCCCGGCAAAGTTGTAGATCTGCACGTAACCGACGGTAAGCGGCTCGAATCGGTTCGCTACGCCGTTGGCAAGGAAACACTGGATACGCCGATGGGCAAGCTCGAAACCATCGTGCTCACAAAACAGACTGAAACGGATGGCGAGCGCGACAGGAAAATCTGGCTTGCCGTTGACCACCACATGCTCCCGGTACGCATCGTTGCGACTGAGAAAATGGGCATTGTGACGGATCAGATGGTCACGAAAATAAGCTATGGAGAACCGGCGAATAGCTTAAAACAAGGACGCCTTCAGTAATCCTGAATTCGGCGGCGGACCGTCTTTTGTGCGGTGGCAGTATGATCGACAACGATTTTTTGTGCCACTTGACCTTTTCTTCATGGTGAATTTG
>JBDSSX010000377.1:0-21724 GCA_039928555.1 Nitrosospira sp.
AATTTGAATCAGGCGGCAACGGGGCTTTATTTCGGCGCATTTATTACCGACCCGTATGCGCTTGAGCGGGTAGACGTACTGCGTGGCCCCACCTCGGTCACCTTCGGCCGCGGCGATGCAGGGGGCATCGTGAACCGCATCACCAAGCTTCCCTCCGCCACGCCGGTCCGCGAATTCGAAATCCAGTATGGCAATTTCGATCGCAAACGGGTTGCCGCCGATTTTGGATTGACCAACGCGGATGGCTCGCTTATGTTCCGCCTCGTCACCTCAGCCCTCGACACGGATACTCAGGTCCGCTTTCCCAATACCAATGGGGACCGAGCCGGGATCAGGCGTTTTTATATCGCTCCGTCGCTGACGTGGCGCCCCAGCGACAGGACATCGATCACCCTTTTCGGCGATATTCTGAACAACCGCAGTGGAGCGGCCGCATTTTACTCTGTGGCGCCGGATGGAATCACCCCTACCAATACGCTAATCAGCGACCCCGCCTTTACACGATACTCAACCAATCAGGCTTCGTTCAGCTATAAAATCGAACATCACTTCAACGAAACCTGGACCGCGCGGCAGAATTTTCGTTTCCAGCGGCAGGATGGTAATTTTAGAGATATAAACCCAGCTGGATTTGCTGTCGATCCCATCACGGGGAACCCTACCTCAATCTTGGATCGTTCAGCATTCGCAACCAAGGAGAGACTTGATCAGACAACGTTGGACACCCATTTACAGGCGCGCTTCGACACGGGGTTGGTAAAGCATACGACATTGGTCGGAATTGATTGGAATCGCACCAACGCCTCTCTCAATTACTTTGCCAGCACTTCTTTAACCCCGTCCATAAATGTATTCAACCCCGTCTATTTTCAGCCGATCGCGACGCCTGATTTTCTGGCTGTGGATGGAAGGCAAAAGATCGACAATGTCGGCTTTTATGTCCAGGACCAGGTCAAGTACCAAAACTGGATTCTTACCTTAAGCGGCCGCCATGACAGGGCGTCAAACGTAACTGATGTTACTACTCTTGGCTCGCCTGACCATTTCAGGAACACGGATTCCGCATACACCGGCAGGGCTGGCCTGACCTATCTTTTCTCCAATGGCATCGCGCCTTATGTGAGCTATTCGCAATCATTCCTGCCTCAACCTGGAATAGATCGGAATAGTGACGGCAAGCCATTTGACCCTACTAGAGCGTCCCAATATGAAGTGGGCGTCAAGTTCCAGCCTGTGGGCAGCAGAAGCCTGTTCACGGCGGCGCTGTTCGAGTTGACCAAAACCAATGTTTTGACTCCCGATCTACGCGCAGGTGGCATCCTGACGCAAACAGGTGAGATCCGCTCTCGCGGCGCGGAATTGGAAGCAAGGACGGAAATTGTCCGCGGGCTGAATTTCATCGGCGCTTTCACCTATAACGACGTCAAGGTGACTAAGAGCGAGGATGGTTTTGACGGCAATATGCCGATCCGGGTTCCCAATACGACCACTTCTGGCTGGCTCGATTACAACTTTAGTGCATTGAATATAAGCTGGTTGAAGGGTTTCGGTATCGGCGGCGGAGTTCGCTATGTGGGCAGAGTATTTAACGATAATGAAAATACCAGCACCACGCGATCGTTCACCCTGTTCGATGCGGTGGTACGCTATGATCACGGCCCCTGGCGTTTCTTCGTTAATGCCAATAATATATTCAATGAGAAATACTTTTCCGCAAGTTCTGGCGGAAATTTTTTCCGGGGGACGGAACGAGTGGTTATTGGCACACTTAAACTCAATTTTTAATCAATCACCACACCATAGTCGAGACATGTACGATGCCGCTTGACCCGGATCTTGCCGCGTTTCTTGAACTGGTGGAGGCGGGCATTAGCAATGGCGCGCAACCGTTGCATCAGTTGTCGCCTGCACAAGCGCGTGTCCAGTACGATAATTCCACGCTGGCGCTTGATGCTGAAGGAATGGATGTCGCCAGCGCAAAATCCATTGAAATACCATGCCGGGATGGCAATCAGGTCGACGCACGGCTTTATGTACCCGCTATCCCGGCCCATGATGGATCGCTGTTACCCGCATTGCTGTACTTTCACGGCGGCGGGTACTGCGTTGGCGGCCTGGATTCACACGACTCCCTCTGTCGCGCATTGTCGGCACTCACCCCCTGCTGCGTACTGAGCATTGCATATCGGCTTGCCCCAGAGCATAAATTTCCCACAGCTGTTTACGATGCCCAGGACGCCTATCGATGGCTGCTTTCGAATGGATCTGTCTACGGAATAGATACGCAACGTATTGCAGTGGGTGGCGACAGCGCGGGGGGAACGCTGGCGACGGGGTTGACGATCGCCGCGCGTGACGAAGAATGGCTGCAACCCGTATTACAGGTACTTCTTTATCCTTGCACCGCAGCTTGGCAGGACACCGGATCGCATAGCCGCCTTGCCCAAGGCTACCTCCTTGAAGCTCCGACGCTACAATGGATGTTCAGCAATTACCTGCGCGATGCTGCGGATCGGACGGATTGGCGTTTTGCGCCCCTTGAAGCGATTGATCTGGGCAACCTTGCTCCCGCATTTATCGCGTTGGCCGAATATGACCCATTGGTGGACGAAGGCGTCGCGTATGTGGATAGACTAAAGGCGGCAGGAGTTTCCACTCAGCTCAAGGTCTATGAAGGAATGACTCACGATTTTGCCCGTCTCGGAAATATCGTGAACGAAACCGAACTGGTACGAAGGGATATATCGCAGGCGCTTGCGGAAGCATTTTCTTCCCAACGTCCTGAAAAGGAAAACTGAACGCTTCTTTCCAATTTTCTGTAAAACTTGAAAGGGCTAGTTGGCATGATTTAGCCAACCACCCTGCTCTCCGTAGCCAAGGGCGGAATCGCTGCCAGAGCAGATACTATCCCCAGTAACAGAGCTTCCTCCCGCACAATGGCAAAATGGTCAGCTTCGAGTTCGATGGAAAGCAACTTATCTTGATCTATCTGCGAAGCAAGCGTATCCCGGTCCGGCAACGAACGTTCGGCCGCCCACCAGCATGTTGGTCGGCCCTGCAAAGCGGTCAATCCAGGGGCTTGTAGCGACAGCGCTTTCAATTGGCGTGCGACGGCAAAGGTATGCGCCAATTCTTCTCTTCCCATGTCGGTATAGCCTCCTGTTGCTTGATCGCCTTCTGCACGCTCTCTCATCCGTTCGGTTAGAAAAAGCTTCCCCAGCAAGCTGGAGACTGCCTGCGTTTCCGTCATTTCGCCACCGGATGAATCGATGTCCATCATCTCGCTCAAAGTCACACCTGGGATAACCACAGAAATGAAATCAGACAAATCCTGGCGCCAGTTATCGTGCTGGGGTTGTTCGATGCCGGGAATAAAGGGATCAATCAGTCCCAGAAATGCCACGGCTTGCGCGTCTGCTTCGAGGAAAGCGGCCATCATGGCGGCCAGTGTCCCGCCGAGAGACCAGCCAGCCAAATGATACGGTCCTTGCGGCTGGATGCGGCGGATCATCCGGCAATAGTCTGCCGCCATTTTTTCAAGCGAACTATCCCGGTGTTGAGGATCCGTCAGCATGCGGCAAGGAAGACCGTATACCGTCCGTTTGCCCTGAAGCAAGCGTGCCAGAGGCTGATAGTCGAATACCGTGCCCAGTCCCGCGTGAATGCAGAATAGTGGCGCCGCCTCTTCGCACGACTGATTTAATGCCAGCAGCGGCTGGATATCCTCCGGAGCCAGTATATCCAGCCCGAGTAAACCCGCGATGGTGGGACGCTGCATCAAGTCCCGCAGTTTGAAGTTGAATTTGACGTCGGGCAGATTGCGCAACTTGGCCATCATTTTCAGGCTCGATAGCGAATCTCCGCCCAGCGCAAAAAAATTGTCGATTTCTCCCACGCGCTCGACGCCGAGAACCTCCTGCCAGATTTCTGCCAGCATCCTGGCTTGGTCAGTCGAAGGCGCCCGGTAGCTCAGACCGATAGCAACACCCGGTTCCGGCAATGCATTACGGTCGAGCTTGCCACTTGGTAACCGTGGCAGGGTCGCGAGTGTCATGATATGCGCTGGAAGCATGTATTCCGGCAGGCGATTGCCGAGCTCCTGCTTGAGTCGCCGAACCAGGTCAGGCGGCGGCATGTCATCCATCGGCACCACATAGGCAACGAGCTGGGAGCCCGTTGAACTCTCGTGTACTACAACTGCCGCATCGGCTATTCCAATTGCTTCACGTAAACGAGCCTCGATTTCGCCCAGTTCGATGCGAAAGCCGCGGATCTTTACCTGATGGTCGACGCGGCCGATATACTCAATATTGCCGTCATTCAGCCATCGCACCAGATCCCCAGTGCGATAGAGACGCCCGCCATTGCCATCGAAAGGATCGGCAACGAAGCGCTCGGCTGTCAAACCGGCTCGGCCCAGATACCCGCGTGCCAATCCATATCCGCCAATATAAAGCTCACCCACTATACCCATGGGCACGGGTTGCATGTCGATGTCCAGCACGTATGCGGTTCGCTCGCCCACGGGACGGCCTATGGGTGCATAAACGCAATCAAAACTGTTCCTGGCCTCGGTCTTCCAGATCAATGGCGTAACGACCGTTTCGGTCGGTCCATAGCCATTGATCAGGATACGCGGCCGCAGCGTTTGCCGAATCAGGTCATACGAGGCCTTGGGCATGGCTTCACCGCCGAATACATAGAGCTCCACCGGCGGCGGGTCATTACGGGGCGCAGCCCATTCCGCTACCTGCCCCAGGTAGGCGGGTGGAAAGGCAGCATTGGTAATACCATAATGGTGCAGTGCATCGTAGGTTTGCTCAGCTGTCCACAATTCCTGATCGCGTACCGCGAGTCCCGCACCGACAGTGAGCGCGGTCAGCCAGCGCTCATGGGCGCCGTCAAAAGAGAATGACATGAAAAGCAATTCGCATGAATGCAGACCCATGCCATAAATCTCGGCAGTGGCCTGGCAGTGCATCGACAGCGGGCCATGCGTCACCGCCACCCCTTTAGGAATGCCTGTGGAGCCTGATGTGTAAATGACATAGGCGAGATTATGCTCATTAACCGGCACCTCTGGATTAGAATCCTGCTCAGCCCCGAGATAGGCTGAATCCAGTACCAGCGTTCGCACCCCAGTGGGGATCACGAGCTTGGGCAATACCTTATTTTGCGTAATGAGGAGAGACAAGGCGCTATCGTCCATCATGAATGAAAGCCGGTCGGCTGGATATTCCGTATCCAGCGGCACATACGCCCCTCCGGCCTTGAGTATGGCAAGTAGCACCACAATCACGTCGAGTGAACGCTCCATTGCGACACCCACCCGGATTTCCGGGCCGATATCCATATTGATAAGGTGATGTGCCAGCCGGTTTGCCCGTGTGTTCAGTTCGGCGTATGAAAGTTCTTGCTCACCCATCAATAGCGCGATAGCGCCGGGCTGCACCCTGGCATGATGTTCAATCAGGCGATGTACCGGCTGATACGAACGTACCGGGATGCTAGTCGCAAGATCATGCGTATTACATCCCAATGAAATCACTTGATTAAGCTCTTTGGCTCCCATCCATGGCAGTTCACCTAGCGCCCGTTCCGGATGGGCCATCATTTCCCGCAACAGAAATTCCATGTGGCTTCGCAGTTCCAGCACGAAGTCATCCGTGAAATCATTTCGTCCGTATGAATATTCGATCTCGATCGTATCCCCGACGACCACTTGCAAGTCCATCGCGTAACCGGTCAAGCCCTTGCCTTCAATATCACCAAAATGAAGACCGTATAGTTCATTACTGCGCAGCGTCTCGGCGATGGGATAGTTCTCGAACACCACGATACTGTCGAAAAGAGGCTGCCCGGACGAACCTGCCCATCGCTGGATATCGGCTAGCGACGTATGTTCGTGTTCGCGTAACCTTGCATTGACACTTTGCAGCATGGCGAGATGCTCACTCACCGTCAAATCACTTCGCCGCTCAACCGGAACCGGGATAGTATTGATGAACAATCCGAGAATCTCATCGGATTTTGGTAAATTCGGTGACCTGCCGGCGACGGTAACTCCAAATACAACCGTATCCTTTCCGGTGTAGCGTTGCAGAAGCTGTCCCCATGCCGCCTGCACGAGGGTATTGAGGGTTACTCGTTCTCGCTGCACAAATGCCTGCAATTTCCCGGTTTCTTCAACACTCAAATGCGTATAGATCTGGGCGTAGCCAGTTCGCTTATCCAAGCCGTCTGCTTTCGCGGTCGTGCGAAGGGCATTTGAAAGCAAGGTTGCACCCTCGACCCGTTTGAGCTCGGCTTTCCAGAAAGCCTTGGTCGCTTCCGCATCCTGTTGCGCGAGCCACCGCACATAATCACCGTAACCCGGCCCTGATGCAGGGAGCGCTTCCCCTGCATAGGAGCGCAGCCAATCGCTGACCAGCAGGGAGTCGCCCCAGCCGTCCAACAGTATGTGATGCTTCGTCCATACCAGCTGATAACAGTTTTCACTCAAGCGGATAAGACTCAGCCGCGCTACCGGAGGGGTGAGGAAATCAAATTCACGCTTCAAGTCTTCGTCCGCGTAAGCGGCAATCCGCGATTCCAGCCCATCCAGGCCGCGCCAATCCAACCGAACAACAGGAGTATCAGCCTGTTTGAATACAATCTGCAGCGGGCGCGCCAATCCAGCTTGCCACAAGAAACCCGTGCGCAATACCGGATGCCGTGCGACCATGGCTCGCCATGCGTCTGCGAGGCGTTCAGGGTCAAGACCCTCCACCGCAACACTGAGCTGGGTCACGTATAGTCCGGTACCCGGTGCTTCCAGGGTGTGAAACAGCATCCCTTCCTGAATCGGCGCCAGCGGATAAATATCCTCGATCTCATTCTCTCCGAACGGCAGTGCAGCGACCGCCTCGATATTCAGATAGTCGCGCAAACAGCCTCTCTCGGGCTTAACCGCCAACACAACGGATTCCTTTACTGTTTCAACCACTTTTGCTAGTACGGCCAGCGCGGCGATGGTCTGCCGTTCGAACAGTTGCCGGGGGGTGATCTTCCAGCCCGCACGGCGTACTTTAGTCACTATCTGCAAGCTGAGTATCGAATCGCCACCCAGCTCAAAGAAATTATCATTGCGCCCCACCTGTCCGACACCCAGGACTTCGGCCCAGATGCCCGCCAACACTTCTTCCACTTCACCCTGGGGCGCCTCGTAGTGGTCGATGTGGGTAAATTCCGGCTCGGGCAGCGCCTTGCGGTCCACCTTGCCGTTCGGATTCAGCGGTAAATGTTCCAATACCACAATCGCCGAAGGAATCATGTAGTCCGGCAGCGCCTTGCCGATCGCTTCGCGCAGCGCGGCATTGTTCACGTTGGCGCCCGCCTGCGGGGAAACATAGGCCACCAGCCTTGCTCCACTTGGCCCCTCCCCGGCAACCACCACGGCTTCCCTCACCTCGGGCTGTGAAAGCAGATGCGCTTCGATTTCCCCCAGTTCAATGCGGAAACCTCGAATCTTGACCTGATGATCCAGCCGCCCCAGATACTCGATCTGTCCATCCGTTCGCCATCTCGCCAGATCCCCCGTGCGGTACAACCGCCTTCCCTTCTCATCAAAAGGGTCAGCAACAAAACGCTCCGCAGTCAGTCCTCCACGATTAAGATAGCCGCGCGCCAGTCCGGCGCCTCCCAGATACAGCTCTCCCGCTACACCCTGCAAGACCGGATTGAGATCCGGGTCAAGAATGTAAGTTTCCGTAGCAGGGATGGGCTTTCCCAGTAAGGTTGTACTGTGATCTATCCGCCCCATGACAGACCAGATAGTGGCCTCGGTGGGGCCATACATATTCCATAATTCGACACCTAACGCTCGCAACTGATCAGCCAGATCGATCTGCAGGGCTTCCCCGCCGCATAAGGCTTTGAGGGGTCTTAGGCTTTTCTCTCGCAGGCCATCCCATCCAGCCGCCAGTAACATACGCCAACCAGCGGGGGTGGATTGAAAAACACTTGCCTGATGGGTCAGAAGTAATTGCGCGAGCGCCGAGCCATCGCGGCTCGTCGTTCGCGGAGCAAGCACGACGCGTGCTCCAACACTCAAAGGCAGATATAGCTCCAGTGCAGCGATGTCGAAAGACAGCGCGGTCACGGACACCAGCGTATCGTCAACATCCATGCCAGGAAGCTCAGCCAAGCTGGCCAGGAAATGACCAAGTGCGTAGTGATGAACCATCACGGCCTTGGGTTTACCAGTGGAGCCGGAAGTATAGATGACATAAGCAAGATTATCACCGTGCAGGGGTATTGCAGGATTGCCTGCCGCTTCTCCGCTCACATCCAGCGTGTCCAGTTCCAGCACCCCGCATTGCGCCGGATGCGGTATGCATGCCCTGACATGGCTCTGCGTCAGCAGCAAGCCAATGCCGCTGTCCGTCACCATGTATTTCAGGCGAGCCTGCGGATACTCCGGGTCTAGCGGCACATAGGCGCCGCCGGCCTTGAGGATCGCCAGCAGGCCAACGATCATTTCGATGGAGCGCTCCACCCCGATGCCCACCTTGGTTTCGGGCTTGACGCCAAGCGCCATCAACCGGTGTGCCAGCCGATTCGCTCTTTGATTAAGCTCCGAATAGCTCAGCTCGGTATCGCCGAAGATCAGCGCGGTCGCTTCTGGGCGCTCTTTTGCCTGCCGCTCGATCAGGCAATGCACAGGCTCGGCGTTCGCATAGCGCCGGTCATTGACGCCCCAGGCTTGGAGCTGCACCTGCTCGGCTTCACTGAGAATATTGATATCGCCCAGTTTCCGAGTTGCGCTTTGCGCGATCTCGTGGAGCAGGCTATTAACCTGCGCAGCAATGCGATCCACCACCGCCTTGGAGAAATACCTGCGAGCATAACTGTAGTGCAGGCACAGTGTGTCAGCCTGCATTACTGATACCATCATGGGATAATTGGAGGTCTCCCGATTTCTGACCGTGGAGAAGACAAGCCCGCCGGAGCCGGATTGCTGCAAAGCCTCATCAATCGGATAGTTCTCGAATACCAGAATACTGTCAAATAGCCCCCGGCCGCTCTGTCCTGCCCAGCGCTGAATTTCGTACAACGGCGTGTGTTCGTGTTCACGCGAAGCCAGATTCTGCGCTTGTAAATCACGCAGCCATGCACCTACTTCTTGTTCCGGCCTGGCCGTCGCAATCACTGGCAATGTATTAATGAAAAGCCCCAGCAACCGCTCGGCTCCTGGCAGATCTGTTGGCCTGCCGGCAACGGTCGCGCCGAAGATAATGGTTTGCTGGCCGGTATAACGGCTTAGTAACAGTGCCCAGGCGGCCTGTACCAAGGTATTGACAGTAATTCGCTCATGCTTCGCGAACTCAATTAAACCCTCGATAACGGTTCGTTCAAGTTCACTGACATGTTCGCCATAAGTGGTATTTTCTGCGAGGGATGGCAAAATGCCGGCTAGCCGGGTGGGCGCTTCTATGCTGAGTAATCGCTCTCTCCAGTATGCTTCCGATGCATCTGTATCGCGGGTATGGAGCCATCCAATAAAATCCCGATAGCGGCCCCGGGAGGGTGGCGGCACACTGCCGCCATACTGCTGAAGTACTTCGCCCATCAGTTGGGAAGTACTCCAGCCATCCAGCAGCAGATGATGGACCGTCCAGATGATGTGATGCCTGTTGCCTGCGAGGCATACCAATGCCAGCCGCATGAGTGGTGGCTTTGCCAAATCGAAACCGAGGGCATGTTCTGACTGAGCCAGCGCCTCGAGATCCTGCTCCTGATTTGCGAGGGGGTGATTCGCCGGATCCCGCCAATCGTGTTCCACGAACGGCAACTCGGCAGTTTTCGCTACCCATTGCAGGGGGGTGGCGCCCTGATGTAAAAAACCTGTGCGCAACACTTCATGACGATTCATTGCAATCTGCCATGCGGCTTTGAACCGTTTTACCTCCAGCCCCTCAATGTCCACCCTCAACTGATTAAGGTAGGTGCCGCTATCCATATCAAATACGCTGTGGAACAGCATTCCTGATTGCATCGGCGAAAGTGGATAAAGATCCTCAAGCTGTTCAATCGGTATTGGCAAGCTGTTCAACTCATGCTGCGTGATCTGGGCCAGGGAAAAATCCGATGGAGTAATGCCGTAAATGCCGCTGGTGCAATGGACAATCAGCGCTTCGAGCTCAATCTGATAGATTTTTATGAAAGCTTCGATCGTGGCTTTGGCATAACGAGCCTTGTTATAGTCCACCCTCAGGCCTAGTTCGCCCTCATAGACATGGCCGCTTATGGAGATGTCATGACTCAGTGGCACATTTCCATCCATTAAATCACCGATAGACTCGGTCGCCAGTGTCCACGATGTCTCCTCGTCAAAACTGGCATCAAACTGCCCCAGGTAGTTGAAGACTACTTCCGCCTTGGGTATGCATGCCAAGGCCTGTCGCTGTTCCGGCGTACCATGGTATTTAAATAAACCATAGCCCAATCCCTTGTTGGGTATTTGCCGCAGGCTCTCCTTGATGCGCTTGAGTCTCTGATCCAAATCACCGGATGGATCAAGGGTCACCGGGTAAAGGCTGGTAAACCAGCCCACCGTTTGCGAAAGATCGATGTCCGCATACAAATCTTCACGTCCATGACCCTCCAGATCGACCAGGATTTTCTCGTGGCCGCTCCACCGGCATAAGGCGCTTCCTAACGCGGTAAGCAAAAGGTCATTAACCTGGGTACGATAGGCTGCGGGGGCTTGCTTGAGCAAGGCTTGCGTTTGTACACGGTCGAGCCTGAGGATAATACTGGCCTGATGATGAACGCTGTTCGGGCCTTGTGGATAATCCCTGGGGAGAGAAACGGGTATATCTGTCAGTCTTTGCCAGTAGGGCAACTCATCCGCATGGCTATGAACGTAGTTCTGGAGCCGTTCTGCCCATATGGAATAGCCGCTGGTCTTTTCAGGCAGTGTGATCGGCGTCCCTGTCTGATATTGATTATAGGCATTCTGCAAGTCTTCGAGCAGGATACGCCAGGAAACACCGTCAACCACCAGATGATGAATAACCAGCAGCAGCCGCTGGGTGTCATCGGCCATTTCGATGACCAAGGCTCGCAGTAGCGGACCTTCCGTCAGATTCAAGCTGCGTTGAGCCTTGTTGCATAATGCCTCGAACTGTTCGGCACTGGTGGCGTGACGTACCCATGGCAGATCCTGCATACTTTGTGCAGTGGGTTCGCCGCAAGTCTGTTGCCAGTGGCCGGTCGATTGTTTTATATAGCAAAAACGGAGGGCATCATGATGACGCACCACGGCCTCCAACGCTTGAGCCAGGCATCCGATGTCCAGAAGCTGACTGCTTTTGAGCAGCACGGCCTGGTTCCAGTGATGTCGGGCAGGGATCTCCTGTTCGAAGAATTCAACCTGGATGGGAAGCAGAGGCACGGTGCCGCTCACATTCGCTTGAGTTATTCCTGTGTTCTTCTGTATCGTTTCAGCCACCCCCTCCGTCAGTGTGGCCACTACGGCCAGCGCGGCAATGGTCTGCCGTTCGAACAATTGCCGGGGGGTGATCTTCCAGCCTGCACGGCGCACTTTAGTCACTATCTGCAAGCTGAGTATGGAATCACCGCCCAGTTCGAAGAAGTTATCGTTTCGTCCCACCTGCCCTGTGCCCAACACTTCGGCCCAGATGCCCGCCAGCATTTCCTCCACTTCACCCTGGGGCGCCTCGTAGTGATCAACGCTGGTAAATTCCGGCTCAGGCAGCGCCTTGCGCTCCACCTTGCCGTTCGGATTCAGCGGCAAACGCTCCAGTACCACAATCACCGCAGGAATCATGTAGTCCGGCAGCGCCTTGCCTAGCGCCTCGCGCAGCGTGGCGTTGTCCACGCTGGCACCCGCCTGCGGGGAAACATAGGCCACCAGCCTTGCGCCGCCTGGCCCTTCCCCGGCAACCACCACCGCTTCCCTCACCTCGGGCTGTGAAAGCAACTGCGCTTCGATTTCCCCCAGTTCAATGCGGAAACCTCGAATCTTGACCTGATGGTCCAGCCGCCCCAGATACTCGATCTGTCCATCCGCTCGCCATCTCGCCAGATCCCCCGTACGGTACAGCCGCCCTCCCTTCCCATCAAACGGATCGGCAATAAAACGCTCCGCAGTCAACCCCCCACGATTGAGATAGCCGCGAGCTAATCCGCCACCCCCCAGATACAGTTCACCTGCTACACCCTGCGGAACCGGATTGAAATCGGAATCAAGAATGTAGGCCGTCCGGTCACCCACGGGATGGCCAATCGGCATATAGGCGGACTCAAATCCAGTACCAGGATAAGCTTTCGAAATCAAGGGAGTAATGACCGTTTCGGTAGGACCATAGCCATTGACGATGCGGGGGGGCTGAAGTACTTCTTGCACAAAATCAAAGCTGGCACGGGTCATTGCTTCGCCCCCGACGGTATAGGAGCGGATCGGCAAACTCCGGCCGGCATTACCTATTAGCTCAGCCAATTGATGCAGATAACCGGGTGTAAAACAGGCGATGGTTATCCGATGCCTCGCAATCTCGGCAACAGTGCGATCAACGGACCAGATATCATTGTCACGCGGCATCAATGCCGCGCCGAAGGCCAAGGGTACAAGCCAGCGTTCGTGCGCGCCGTCAAAATTGATCGACGCAAACTGCAGTTCCCGGTCCGCTGCCGTCATACCGTAAACTTCACCAATAGCTTGGACATGCATCGACAGAGGCCCATGGGTCACACCCACACCCTTGGGCTTACCGGTAGAGCCGGAGGTATAGATGACATAAACAAGATTGTCGCCGTGCACGGGTATTTCCGGATTGCCTGCCGCTTCCCCGCTCACCTCCAGCGTGTCCAGTTCCAGCACCGCGCAGTGCGCCGGATACGGGATGCGCGCCCTGATATGGCTTTGCGTCAGCAGCAAACCAATGTCGCTGTCCGTCACCATGTAGTTCAGCCGCTCCTGCGGATACTCCGGATCCAGCGGCACATACGCACCCCCAGCCTTGAGGATCGCCAGCAGGCCAACGATCATCTCGATGGAGCGCTCCACCGCGATACCCACTTTGGTCTCAGGCTTGACGCCCAGTGCGATCAACCTGTGCGCCAGCCGGTTCGCCAGCCGGTTCAGCTCGGCATAGCTCAGCTCGGTGTCGCCAAAGATCAGTGCGACAGCCTCCGGACAGGCCTCTACCTGCCGTTCGATCAAACGGTGCACCGGCTCGGCATTCGCATAGCGCTGTTCATTGACCCCCCATGCCTTCAGCTGTGCCTTCTCCTCTCCACTCAGAATATCAATGTCGCCCAGGATGCGTTCAGGATGTTCGGCCAGTTGCTGGAGGAGATGAAGATAGTGTGCACCCAGCCGTTCAATGGTGGCCGGTTCAAACAACTCGGCGGCATAGCTGAACAGGGCGCCGACTTGCCCATCCGGCCGTTCGGTGGTGTCCAGCGTCAGCTCGAACTGGGCCGCCTGCTCACCCAGTACATGATTTTCCATCGTCAGACCAGGCAATGGCTCCAACACATCAGGGTTCTCGCGCAGGTGGTTGTACATGACCTGGAATAAAGGATTCTGATTCAGGTTGCGTTCGGGCTGGAGTGCTTCCACCAGTTGTTCGAACGGCAGGTCCTGATGGGTCTGCGCACCCAGCGCCGCTTCACGCGCCTGGTCGAGCAAGACCTTAAGCGAGGCGCGGCTGTCGATACGGTTACGCAGCACCTGGGTGTTGACGAAGAAGCCGACAATGCTTTCAACCTCGATCCGGTGACGATTGGCGATCGGAACGCCCACGCGTATGTCATTCAGTCCGGTATAACGCTGCAGCAAGGCCTGGAAACCAGCCAGGAGCGCCATGAAAAGCGTGGCGCCCTGGCGTTGGGCCTGACGCTGCAATCCCGCAACAAGCGGGGCTGACAGTACAAAAGAAAAGCGCGCCGCGCGATAGCTGGCGGTGGATGGCCGGGGATGATCGGTCGGAAGCTGCAATACCGGATGATCGTCCCCCAATTGGGCGCGCCAGTAGGCCAGCTGCCGGTCTTTCTCTCCCGCTTCCAGCCAGTTGCGCTGCCACACGGCATAATCGGCATACTGGATCGGCAATGCCGGCAAAGAAAGCGCCTGTCCCTGCACGCGCGCACGGTACTGGGTGGCAAACTCGTCGAAGATGATGCGATTTGACCAGTCATCCGATATGATGTGATGCATCACCATCACAAGTAGGCGCTCTTCCGGCGCAATCTTGATGAGCACCACCCGCAGCAGCGGGCCCTGCGTAAGATCAAACGGGGTGGCGCTTACCCGACTGGCTTCTTCATGCGCGCGCACCGCGCGTTGCGTAGACGGCAGATCGCACAGGTCAATCACTGGAATATCCAGTTTCTGTTCTGCTGCAATGATTTGCTCGGCCATCCCCTGGTCATTTGCCCGGAAAGTCGTGCGCAACGATTCATGCCGCATCACCAGCGCATTAAAACTCGAACGCAACGCTTCAATATCCAGCTTCCCCGCTAAACGCAATGCGCCGCTCAGGTGATATGCCGTGCTCAATGGCTCCAGCTGCCATAAAAACCAGTGCCGCTGCTGGGCGTAGGAAAGTATGTTGCGGTTTTGCGCTTTCTGCCGAACAATCGGAAGCAGGGAAAAATCGAATCCCTGTTTTTTCAGTGCACTGAGGAACTCTTTCTGCTTCTCGGTAGAAAGCGCTGAATACCGTTCCGCAATATCCTGCCTGTTTAACTCCATTCAGCTCTCCAGTAAATCGAGCAATTCCGACATTCCCATCAGTTCGGTATGCTCAACATGTTCCACGAATCCCAGTAAACGTTTCCGCTGTATGACGGATGCGACATCGGCCAGCAGAGGATTCTCGAAATACGAACGCAGCGGCAATGAAACGGATAAAATCTGCTGCAACTTCTGTTGTACTTGCAGGATTGCAAGCGAATGCCCACCCAGCTCGAAGAAGTTATCATCGCGCCCCACCTGCCCCACACCCAGCACATCGGCCCAGATGCGTGCCAGCACTTCTTCCACCTCACCCTGGGGCGCCTCGTAGTGGTCAACGCTGGTAAATTCCGGCTCGGGCAGCGCCTTGCGCTCCACCTTGCCGTTCGGATTCAGCGGCAAACGCTCCAGCACCACAATCGCCGCAGGAATCATGTAGTCCGGCAGCGCCTTGCCTAGCGCCTCGCGCAGCCCTGCATTGTCAATGCTGGCGCCCGCTTGCAAGGAAACATAGGCCACCAGCCTGGCGCCCCCTGTTACACCGGGCCCTTCCCCCGCAACCACCACGGCTTCCCTTATCTCGGGCTGTGAAAGCAGCTGCGCTTCGATTTCTCCCAGTTCAATGCGGAAACCTCGAATCTTGACCTGATGGTCCAGCCGCCCCAGATACTCGATCTGTCCATCCGTTCGCCATCTCGCCAGATCCCCCGTACGGTACAGCCGCCCTCCCTTCTCATCAAAGGGATCGGCAACAAAACGCTCCGCAGTCAGCCCCCCACGATTGAGATAGCCGCGAGCCAGCAAATCTCCCCCTATGCACAATTCGCCCGCAACCCCCGGTATGACAGGGGTCAGGTTGGCATCAAGCAAGTAAATATTGCGCCCGGCAAGTGGCTTGCCAATGCTTACCTGCATCGGCATGGAATCATCGCTCGAATAGCTGACGCAATCCAGCGCGGTGGCCGTCACGGTTGCTTCGGTCGGACCGTAGGTGTTAACCAGGGTAATGTCGCCGAGCCCGGCATCACGCCAGGCTTTGATGCCTTCGGGCGACATGGCTTCGCCACCCGCGTGCACCTGCCGCAGCAGCCCATAGTCCCGTGGCCCCTGCCTGGCAAAGTCCTGGGCCAGCAAAAACCAGTAGGCGGTGGTGAGATCCGCAACCGTGATGCGTTTATTAATCAGTTCGCGATAGAAGGTGTCACTGTCCCATAGCAAGGGATCGCGCAGGACAATGGCCGCACCCACGCATAATGGCGGGAAAAGCTGTTCGATAAAACCGTCAAAATTGATAGTGGAAAACAGCAACATCCGGTCGGCGGCGCTCAGGCCAAACAAGTCAGCTGCTACCTGAGCATGTTCGGCCAGGGCATGGTGCGCCAGCCCCACACCCTTGGGCTTGCCGGTGGAGCCGGAGGTATAGATGACATAAACAAGATTGCCGCCATGCAGGGGTATTTCGGGATTGCTTGGCGCCTCGCCGCTCACATCCAGCGTGTCCAGTTCCAGCACCGCGCAGTGCGCCGGATGCGGGATGCGCATTTTGATAGGGCTTTGCGTCAGCAGCAAGCCAATGTCGCTGTCCGTCACCATGACATTCAGCCGGTCCTGCGGATACTCCGGGTCCAGCGGCACATACGCACCCCCAGCCTTAAGGATCGCCAGCAGGCCAACGATCATTTCGATGGAGCGCTCCACTGCGATGCCAACCTTGGTCTCGGGCTTGACGCCCAATGCAATCAGCCGGTGCGCCAACCGGTTCGCCCGCCGGTTCAGCTCGGCATAGCTCAGCTCGGTGTCGCCAAAGATCAGCGCGACAGCCTCCGGACAGGCCTCCACTTGCCGTTCGATCAAACGGTGTACTGGCTCGACATTCGCATAGCGCTGTGCGTTGACCCCCCATGCCTTCAGCTGCGCCTTCTCCTCTCTACTCAGAATATCAATGTCGCCCAGGATGCGTTCAGGATGTTCGGCCAGTTGCTGGAGGAGATGAAGATAGTGTGCACCCAACCGTTCAATGGTGGCCGGTTCGAACAACTCGGCGGCATAGCTGAACAGGGCGCCGACTTGCCCATCCGACCGTTCGGTGGTGTCCAGCGTCAGCTCGAACTGGGCCGCCTGTTCGTCCACCTCATAACCGCCAAGGGTAAGTCCAGGCAAGCTTTCCAGCGGGCGATGATCCTCGCGCAGGTGGTTGTACATGACCTGAAATAAAGGATTCTGGTTCAGGTTGCGTTCGGGCTGGAGTGCTTCAACCAGCTGTTCGAACGGCAGGTCCTGATGTGTCTGCGCACCCAGCGCCGCTTCACGCGCCTGGTCGAGCAGGACCTTAAGGGAGGCGCGGCTGTCGATACGGTTACGCAGCACCTGGGTGTTGACGAAGAAGCCGACAATGCTTTCAACCTCGATCCGGTGGCGATTGGCGATCGGAACGCCCACGCGTATGTCATCCAGCCCGGTATAACGCTGCAGCAAGGCCTGGAAACCGGCCAGCAAGGCCATGAAAAGCGTGGCGCCCTGGCGTTGGGCCTGGCGTTGCAATCCCGCAACAAGCGGAGCTGGCAGTACAAAAGAAAAGCGCGCTGCGCGATAGCTGGCAGTGGATGGCCGGGGATGATCGGTCGGAAGCTGCAATACCGGATGATCGTCCCCCAATTGGGCGCGCCAGTAGGCCAGCTGCCGCTCTTTCTCCCCCGCTTCCAGCCAGTTGCGCTGCCACACGGCATAGTCGGCATACTGGATCGGCAGCGCAGGCAAAGAAAGCTCCTGTCCCTGCACGTGCGCACGGTAATGGGCGGCAAACTCATCAATAATGATGCGCTTCGACCAGTCATCCGTTACGATGTGATGCATCACCACCACGAGCAGGTATTCTTCCAGCGCCGTGCGGATGAGTGCCACCCGCAGCAGCGGGCCTTGCGTAAGAACAAAAGGCGTTGCATTTACCCCTTTGATTTCTTCATGTGCGCGCGCTGCGCGTTGTGCCGCCGGCAGATCGCATAGGTCGATCAGCGGAATATCCAGCTTCTGTTCCGTTTCAATGACTTGCTCGGCCATCCCCTGATCATTCGCCCGAAAAACCGTGCGCAGCGATTCATGCCGCATCACCAGCGCATCAAAACTCGAACGCAACGCTTCAATATCCAATCTTCCCGTTAAACGCAATGCGCCGCTCAGATGATACGCCGTGCTCAATGGCTCCAGCTGCCATAAAAACCAGTGCCGCTGCTGCGCATAGGAAACTAATGGCGGCGTCGAAAGATTTCTGCGAGGGATGGCTGATTCGTGCCGCGTGGTGGCACTTGAACCTGACAAACGCTGCGCAAGCCGATTGCGTTGTTCAGGAGTCAGTCGTGCACGCCGCTGTGCAAGGTCACTATTCGACATAAGCAGTTCCTCGCATAAATGCCTCATTTCGATAACAGGCCACCAGGCCGCCGGCAAAGGATAGATCGGCAAAAATCATGAATACTCGATCTCATCGATCAGCTTTGTCTCCACCAGTGTCGCTAGTCCCGCAATTGTCGGCGACCGAAAAAAATCCGCGGGATGCAGGTCAACGGCAAAACCTGCCCGCACTCTCGAAAGAAGTTGTATGCCCAGCAAGGAATCACCGCCCAGCTCGAATAGATTATCGTTGACGCCGATTACATCCATTCCGAGCAGGTTCTGCCAGATCTCTGCGATACCTTTCTCCAGTTCGCTGTCCGGCAATTCAAGAATTGTCTGTAGTGCAGGCCTTGGGTATCTCTCCCGCTTCGTGGCTATATCGAATTCTAGAGGCTGAGCAACCAGGTCATCTTGGGTCTGACTAAGCCTTTCGCTCAGATCAATCGTGGAAACAATCACTTGAGGTCTCATTACACCGTTCAGGATGCGCTCGAAAGCCTCGACTCCCTCATGCGGTGCAATCCCTACTCCGGCTGGCAATGCCATATTTGCCGCCATACCCACTTCCCGCCAGCCGTCCCAGTTAACCGAGATCATGGGAAACGCGGGTTCACGGTAAGCAGCGCGGGCCACGGCATCAAGATAGGCATTGGCTGCGCAATAATCGACCTTGCTGAGACCTCCCGCGATAGCCGCAAGTGACGAGCACAACAACATGAAATCCAGCGGCTCATCCTTGAATACGGCTTGCAATGCACGCATTCCCTGCACCTTTGGAGAAAATATTTGTGCCACCATCGCCTCTGTTTTCGCCGATATCAGCCCACTGCCGACTTCGCCCGCGGCATGAATAACGCCGTGAATTGCACCGAAGCGTTGACGTACCTGTGCGACAGCCGCTTTCAACTCGGCCTGGATTGCGACATCCGCTTGTAATACCAGCACTTCGGCACCCAGCGTTTCGAGATACATGATCTTCTCTATCTTGCGGCGCGGCGAATCCACGTTACCGGTATCTGATAGCAACCGCGGCCAGTTT
The DNA here is from genome assembly GCA_039928555.1 of Nitrosospira sp. Lineage (GTDB taxonomy): Bacteria > Pseudomonadota > Gammaproteobacteria > Burkholderiales > Nitrosomonadaceae > Nitrosospira. The sequence continues at coordinate 19,176 of JBDSSX010000377.1, forward strand.
TCCCGCGATGGAAACTGGGAACGCCCCAACAACACGAGTTTTGCCTGACGCGTTTTGGCCAGATGCTCAGCCAGCGTGAGGCCGACGCCACCCAGCCCCCCCGTGATGAAATAGACACCGTCTTGTCTGAGGCAAGAGCGCAGGGGCGCGGGGTTGCGAATTAGATCGAAACATTGAAGCCAGCGGTGGGGGCCCCGATAGGCGACAATGGATGAGATGGAATCGGTTTGTGATTCCGCCAGAATCTGCTTGACAAGCCTGGCCTCCGCGACCGGATCAGCGGGTTGTAATTCGATGTCTATAATGCGGCAGGCAAGATGAGAATACTCCTGCGGAATGACTTTGCATGGTCCGAGCAACATCGCTTTTTCCGGACGCAATAGTTCATTGCCGGTAACATCCTCCAGCTGATCGGTTACAACCGTGATTTCCACTTTTTTACCCGCGGGAATGAGGGCCCGGCCACCCTCCAACGCTTGCGCGAGATAGAACAAACTGAAAAAATTTTTCGCCTGACTCTCGGCAAGCGACTGCCCTCCGCTATCCGCAGTGATGCTCCAGAGATGGAAGATATGACCGATCGTCCTCCCGTCATCGCGGATAGCATTCAATAGGAGATCGTAATCATGCCGTTCACCGGGACGCATCGTGTAATGATCCTTATCCCGGCGACGAAATGCCGAACCTGCGGAAACCACGATGGGTTCTATTCCATTACTTAATAAATGCGTGATCAGTGCGGTGCCAAGGTGATGCTCGTCCTTGAAAACGATGCATCTGGCCGGATTTGAAAAAAAGCCGTCGAGTGCAAACGCAACGCGATCGGCACGCCGCCAGGAAGGTGCGTAAAACCAGTCGTCCAGCGATCGGCCGCCTGATCCATTCCCCTTGCCCATCTGCGCTCCAGTTTTAGTCGTGATCGCTTGGCGGGCATTATCGCTTGCTGCACCGGGCTTAACCCAGTAGGACTGGCGCTCAAAAGGGTACGTGGGCAGCGAAACACGGTGGCGATGCTCTTCAGCATAAAAATTTTCCCAGTTGATAGCAACGCCGCTCAACCAAAGTTTGCCAAGGCTAAGATACAAATGCCTTTGTGCCAGGTGGGCTTTGCCCGGATGAGGTAGGGATGAAAGAATGATCTGCCCCGGACTAATGTCGGGATGCCGTTGCGCGAGCATAGTCAGAGTTTCTCCTGGGCCGACTTCCAGCAGAATTCGAGCTGGATTGCTCAGTAATTCGCGCAGGCCATCGCCGAAGCGCACAGTCCCGCGCAAATGCCTTCCCCAATAGTCCGGGTCAGTCGCTTCCTGGGGAGTAATCCAGTCACCGCTGAGATTGGAGAGGAATGAAATTTTTGGCTGGCGTGGCCCAATCTTTCCGACCATATCGATGAAAGAAGGCAACATAGGCTCTATCATCGCCGAGTGGAATGCATGGGAGACATGCAATCGCCGGCTTGCGATACCTTTACTCTCCAGGCTTCCTTCCACGGTTTCAATCGCCGTCAACGAACCGGATAAAACGCAAAGCTCCGGTCCATTGACTGCTGCCAAATCACAGTCAACGTTCAAATAAGGCGTTATTTCTGCTTCCGGCAACATAACCGCAAGCATTGCCCCAGATTCCATGCGTTGCAATAGCCGTCCTCGCATCGAGACCAGATGCAATGCATCCTCCAGCGAGAACACATCAGCCAGGCATGCGGCAACGTATTCGCCAATACTGTGCCCTATCATGGCCGTGGGCATGACCCCCCATGACATCCATAGCCTCGCCAGAGCATATTCAATGACAAAAAGAGCTGGCTGCGTAGTTTCTGTTTGCGCAAGGCGCACCGAGGATGCGGCCCGATCAGCTTCATCCGGACCAGGGTAGAGAAGCGCCAGCAGATCGAAATCAAGATGCGATTTCAATAAATCGAGGCAACGATCCACTTCCCAGCGGAAAACCGGTTCATTCTCATAAAAATCACGAGCCATATCGATGTGCTGAGCACCCTGTCCCGGAAAAAGAAATACTACCGGAGGGTTTTCGGACGCTACTTGCCGAACAAGGAAGCGTTCCGCGTCACGGCTTTCCAAAAGATTAATCGCATCCTCATTGTCCCGGCAAAGGGCGATGGCTCGCTGGGAGAAGCGTTTTCTGCCGGTCTGGAGCGTGTAGGCGACATCCGCCAGGGACACTTCGGGATGAGTTTCCAGTTGATCACTTAAACGGGCAGCCATTGCCTCAAGGGCATTGCCGCTTCGCGCGGAAAGCGCGAGTATCTGCCAATTACGGGAGGGCCCGGAAGGTTTTGCTGGCGGAGCTTCTTCAAGAACCACATGAACATTCGTGCCACCGATGCCGAACGAACTGACCCCCGCACGGCGGGGCGTCGAACCATCAGGCCACGTTTTACCGACGGCGTTTACATAGAAAGGACTTGTGGAAAAATCAATCTGTGGATTGGGCCGTTCAAAATTCAGACTCGGTGGGAGAGTCCGATGTTCCAGCGCCATCACGGTTTTGATCAGACCGGCAACACCCGCCGCGGCATCAAGATGCCC
>JBDSSX010000378.1:0-2956 GCA_039928555.1 Nitrosospira sp.
TTACTGTGCGAAATCGCGCATCGCCATAATTGCCTCACCATTGTGGATACCGTCACCTCGCTGGGCGGTTCTCCCCTCAAGGTTGACGAGTGGAAGATCGACGCAATTTATTCCGGCAGCCAGAAATGCCTGTCGTGCCCGCCAGGTTTATCGCCTGTAAGCTTTTCGGAGCGTGTGGTGGAACTGGTCAAGAATCGCAAAGGCAAAGTCCAAAGCTGGTTTATGGATTTGAATCTGCTGCTCGGCTACTGGGGCACCACCCGCACTTACCATCACACTGCTCCCACCAACGCGCTCTATGCGTTGCATGAGGCTTTGGTCATGCTGTACGAGGAAGGGCTGGAACATTCCTGGGCGCGTCATCAGCGTAACCATACGGCGCTGAAAGCGGGGCTGGAGACGCTCGGTATCGAGTATCTGGTGGAAGAGAAATCCCGTCTGCCCCAGCTCAACTCGGTCTATGTGCCGGAAGGCATCGACGAGAAGGAAGTGCGCCGCAGGTTGCTCGCAGATTATAGCCTGGAGATCGGTGCGGGACTGGGCGACCTCGCCGGGAAGATCTGGCGTTTCGGCCTGATGGGTTATTCGAGCAAAATGGAAAATGTAATGCTATGCCTGAACGCGCTGGAGACGGTATTCTCCGATATGGGCAAGAAAATTGAATACGGTACGGCTGAATCGGCGGCGCATTACGCTTATGCGGCCAATCCCCTGCCTCGGCAGGCCGCTCCGGTAAAAGCTGTGGCTGTGGCTTAATACTGAACCAGGCCAGACAGACCCATTTCTCCCTGCGCAAAGAAGGGAGAAATGTTGTACACCCAATCTGACGTTACAATCCCAGCCGTTGCCAGATGGTAGTCGTCAATCCCGCCGAGTTCAGCGTATAAAAATGCAATCCCGGCGCGCCGGCACTGAGCAGCCGGTCGCATAAATCGGTCACGACATCCAGTCCGAACGCGCGTATTGATGCGCTGTCATCTCCATAGCCTTCCAGTTTTTTCCTGATCCAGCGCGGAATTTCCGCACCGCAGGAATCCGAGAATCTTGCCAGTTGGGAGAATTTATTGATTGGCATGACACCAGGTACGATAGGAACGCCGATACCCATCGCTTCACACGCTTCAATGAACTTGAAGTAGGCGTCCGCGTTGTAGAAATACTGGGTAATAACGGAATCCGCGCCAGCCTCCACTTTGCGTTTGAAATTCAGCAAATCGTCCTGCGCCGAGTTCGCCTGAGGATGATATTCCGGGTATGAAGCCACTTCGATGTGGAACGTGTCACCGAATTCCTTACGGATAAATCTCACCAGTTCATCGGCATAGCGAAATTCCCCCCAATGCGCCATGCCTGAAGGCAGATCGCCGCGCAAGGCGACAATGTGGCGAATGCCCCCGTCGCGATATTTTTGCAACATGGCATGAATATTTTCGCTGGTCGAGCCGATGCAGGAAAGATGGGGTGCAGCCGCATACCCTTCCGCCTGAATTTCCAGCACTGTCTCAAGGGTACGGTCCCGGGTCGACCCTCCCGCGCCAAATGTCACTGAAAAGAATTTTGGGTCAAGTTGCGCCAATTGCCTGCGCGTAGCGCGCAATTTCTCCATCCCCTCCGGCGTTTGCGGTGGGAAAAACTCGAAACTAAAAGTGGGAGCGAATTTTTTTTGTGATTCCATCTTGCACCAGCCGCAAAGGTTCAGAGAAGATAAAAGGCGGATTTAGCCATCTCCATCTTTTACTCTCCTCCGCACCACTCTGAAATCCGAATGTCAGTACCGGTACAGCGCCGGCTTATAGGGTCCGTTTTTATCCAGATTCAGATACTTCGCCTGCTCATCGGTTAACCCGGTGAGCTTGACGCCCAGCTTTTTGATGTGCAGACGTGCCACTTTCTCGTCCAGATGCTTGGGCAGCACATAGACATTCTTTTGGTAGTTGGCGCCATTTTGCCAAAGCTCCATTTGTGCGAGCACTTGATTGGTGAATGAACTGGACATGACAAATGAGGGATGGCCGGTGGCGCAACCCAGATTCACCAGACGTCCCTGCGCCAGCACGATAATACGCCGGCCTGTTGGGAAAATGACGTGATCCACCTGCGGCTTGATATTTTCCCATTGATATTTCTGGACAGAGGCAATGTCTATTTCAGAATCGAAATGGCCGATATTGCAGACGATGGCCTGGTCTTTCATTCTCAGCATGTGATCATGGGTAATAACACGCAGATTGCCCGTGGCGGTGACGAAAATGTCGGCCTGATCGCAAACTTCGTCCATGGTGACGACACGATAACCTTCCATTGCCGCTTGCAGCGCACAAATCGGATCTATCTCGGTAATCCACACGGTCGCTCCCAGGCCACGCAAGGATTGGGCACAGCCTTTGCCCACATCCCCATAGCCGCATACCAGCGCAATCTTGCCGGCAATCATCACATCGGTGGCGCGCTTGATGCCGTCCACCAGTGATTCGCGGCAACCGTAAAGGTTGTCGAACTTGGACTTCGTGACCGAGTCGTTGACATTGAATGCCGGGAATGGCAGTTCACCTTTCTTTTGCATTTCGTACAAACGGTGAACGCCGGTGGTGGTTTCCTCCGTTACGCCACGAATATTCGCGAGTCTGCTGGAATACCAGCCAGGTTCGGTATCCAGCCTTTTTTTGATTGCAGCGAACAATGCGTGTTCTTCTTCATTGTCGGGATTGGCGATGACCGACGGGTCCTTTTCCGCTCTGCTGCCAAGAATGATCAGCAGCGTTGCATCGCCACCATCGTCCAGAATCATATTGGGCGTACTGTTCGCACTCGATTTCTCGTCACCGGACCACTCAAAAATACGGTGGGTGTATTCCCAATAATCATCCAGCGACTCCCCCTTGTAGGCAAATACCGGAATGCCTTCCGCTGCGATAGCCGCCGCCGCATGATCCTGGGTGGAGAAAATATTGCACGA
>JBDSSX010000379.1:0-3110 GCA_039928555.1 Nitrosospira sp.
CGCTCGGCGACCAATTCAATGCCGAGCCATTCATCCAGATTTTCTTTGTCCATGCCCGTGCCTGTGCCTTGCCCTCGTTCTCTGGCTATTTTTGTAAGCTTGCCATGGGTCCACTGGATTCTTTTTATGGCAACGCAATCGACCCATCTGCGGCATAGACGTGTGGCGTCTATCACATAGAATATCAGGACCAGCATGATGATCACGCTCAGAATTATGATTGCATCGTTAATTTCAAAGCAGCCCTGGCCTCGGCAGGGCGTGCTGGGAAAACCGAAAAGGACCGTCATCAGGAATGCGAAAAACAGCGCAAGCGCTACCTGCGGCGTGCCTCGCATGACAAGATTTCCCAATCCGCCGAGTACGGCATATTCCCGCCAAAGATGTGCGGCATTGACGTGATCAGCCTCTTGCGGCCGCCAGGCGTGTATTCCCACGCTGCGGCGAGGCGACCAGATGGATAAACCGGAGGGCTCGCAGTCCAGTTTATCCGCTGGCTTGGAGTCTTTGTCTTTGAGATTGAAGTCATGCGCGAGAATACGCTCATTGTCTTTCATCTTTCGCCAGGAATAGTAGAGGAAAGCCACACTCATCCCAATTGCGAGCAGGCAAATTGACGCCGCCGGCCATGCGCTGATTCCCTCGGTCAGCGTGAACGGTTCGTTTTCCGCCGGATTCGGCATCATCGAGGTCATCAGGGCCACCACGCCGTAAGTTGCCGCGCCCGCCATGGCAAGGCCCAGCCAGAACAGGTTGTTCGAGGCAAGCTTGAGGCAGGCGTCCGCCACCGCGCTGCTGATCAGCATGGCGACAAGGCCAAGCGCAATGGCTGCAAGCGCCGCCCCGGCGATCCATTTCAGGTTTCGCCCGGTGCCGGAATCAGCCTCCAGATCCGGACGCGGCGCATGGATGCTTACATAATCCGCAGCCTGAGCACTGACGTTTGTTTTGATATCGCCGGTGGCGCCGGTACTGATGTCAAAGGCGCCGTGCCGTCCGATTTCATACAACCTTGGCGCCGCATTCCCGGAAAATATCATCGGCTCCCGCGCTTTACCCATGTCCATGCTCAATTGGAAACAATCCGGACAAGCTGCGCTTGCCGAAAAGTGCTCCAAGGCCCATAAGGCCGTATAAAACAGCGATGTCTGGTAGTTATCGCGAAACGGAGGAATGTGTGTTTGTAGCGTTCGCTGGAGCTCCAGTCCAAAGTGCGATGCGACAATGAGATTTCGGGTGAATTGCCATTGGGGAGGGTAAGCCAGTCTCGCGTTAAGATCGGTGGTGAAAAAGATGGCGCTGGGGAATGTCTGGCGCAGCGCCTGCAGAATCAGAAGCTTGTCGTAGACATCGCTGCCCAGCACGCCGATTGCCTTGAATTCCTGTCCGCTTCTCACCTCCTCCTGTTTCAACGCGGCCGCCAGCCTGAGGAGATAGTCCAGTTGACTGCGGCCTTCGGGGCGCTGCCCCGTGGCCTGCTGGGCATCCTGGAGCTTGCCTTCATACCATGCCTTTACCCTGGCCTGAATTCCCTCCGTTTTTTTGTCGTCCTCTTTCGTCGGCAATTCGCCATCCAGGCCCGCGAGGTATGAGTGCGGCGTTATCCAGCCGGGCCACTCGTCCCGGCGCAATTTATTGATCTCGGATTCCAGCGCCGGGCTGGCCTTACCGGAGCCGTTGTTCATCGCGACCGCTGCAAAGGTACGTGGAAGCGAACGGCCATAAAGGGTATCCCATTCCGAAATCAACGCAATTTTTGGATTGCAATCCTTGTTCGGGCAAGGCTTCAAATCAACCTGGCGACGCCTCAATTCCTGTAGAAGCTGCTCCGCCAGCATGGCATCCGTCGCGATCGTCCTGATGAATTCAATTCTTGGGTACTTGAATAGGTCCTCCACGGTACTTTTCGTTTCCTGGTCACCGCCATACGAGCTGGACAAGCCGGGTGAGCCAGGCTGGCCGGGCAGGTCATCCAGCAGAAAGGTATCCTCCGCCGTTACCCAGGGGGAATAGAGTTTAAGATGTTTTAGCGTGCTGAAAGGCGGCTTTGCGAGAAGACTGGATTGCATATTGCGCAATTCTTTCAGCATGGCGCTCAGGGTCGCGGAACTTCGTGGTCCCAGTATGCTATATACGGGTTCTATTTGTGGCAGGCTTTTGCCGAGTGCTTCATTGAGATGCGCCAGCAGTTTATCCAGCCGCACGAAATCCTGGTCTTTGAGCCATAGGACCAAAACGTGCTTGCCAGCTTCCGTATTTCGAAGTTTTGCCTTCGGGATAAACAGCTCGACCGGGATCAACAGGGAAGACGCTCCGGTCTCCAGCGTTTTTTCCTGATCCCAATCGAATAGACGGATGTGTTCACCTGATTCGGGCACGTAACCCGCCGCGCCTAAAGCCGATACCATGGCGTAACGGTCCTTGAGCCGGGACTCGACGCTACTGACATAGGGACTTCCGTCCACAAACACGGGCAATATGCGCAAACCGGATGAGACGCCGGATTCCTTGATGACCTTGATCAGGTTATTCAGCGTGTGCGGATCGTCTTTTAACCCCGGATGTTTTGGCTGTTTCGTCTCCTGGAGCCGATGCGTTTCGACGGCTTCGAAGGGGTCTTGCCACAGACGTGCCTGCACCAGACCCTCCTCCAGGAATACTTTACTTGCCGCTTCCTTGTCGATAGGCCGGGAGGTTCTGAGCGAAATCCCCTCGTAGATGAGGAAACTGCTTACGATCGCCACCACCGCGAAGATCCCGGCTAGCGGCAGTCTGGATTTTTCGTCTTGTTGTTCCGCCATGTAATAGGTTTTTTTGGCTGGGCCACGCACGCGTAGGGTTATGCGTCAACATTATTTATAACATGGATGGCGATAAAAACCCATACGCCGATAAAGCTTAGCCACACTATCAAGATTAACGTCTTCACCAAGTCGCAAATTACCAGTGCTCTCTTGGCACGGTTTGCGCTCTACCCTATTTCCCTTCCGTAAATAATACTTGCATTTTGCAATAAAAAGTACTTGCATTTTACAATTAGAATTGTATACTTTCAAAACGCAAGCAAAATAGCCAAACATGGATTCTTCTCCGCTCCAGATGACTGAGGA
>JBDSSX010000380.1:0-2924 GCA_039928555.1 Nitrosospira sp.
AAAGATTTTAATGAATTAATGTTTGTCTTTGACACCACCGTCAAAGGTGGCTATGGCTGGATTTTTCCAGGCCCGGATGCCGTATTCAATATCGGGATAGGGTTCTTCGGGTCCGCGCACAAACACAATAACCCTCGCCGCAACTACGAACGTTTTATTGCCAAACTGCCACTCGCGCAAGAGTTGATGCGCGATGGCGAGATCATTAGGCCCCCTCAAGGGGGCGCCACTGCGTACGGGTTTGTCCGGCACGCGCTTTGCCGAGGACGGTTTGCTGGGGATAGGAGAGTGCGTCGGCACAACTTTTCCTCTTACTGGGGAGGGTATCGGTAAAGCGATGGAAACGGGTATTCTTGCCGCGGAAGCCATCATCACGAAATGCCATCTGGGTCGAGCCGCGGTGGCACAAACCTACCAACAAAGCATGGATGCTCTCCAGCCCAAGTTTGAAGCCTACCGTAAAGCCGAATTTTTATTCAACTGGCCGGACTTGACCAATCAGTTAGTGAGGCATACGCGCAATAACGAAACGACTCGCGGCAAGGTGGAAGGGCTGTTTAACGAAACGACCGATCCCGCTTTTTTGTTAACATTACCCGGATGGATGAAAATTTTATTTCATTAAGCTAGCCGGACTTGAAGAATCAAAGCGAAAAAGCGACTGGGGACTGGGTGAGGGCAGACTTTGAGAATTCTTCCGCATCACCCGATATTCACTTGGCCGGCCGGGTATTGGATACTTTCGCCACGCGCATTAGCGAGGGTAAATGCGATAGTCAGCGGCCCCACACGCCCAATCAACATCAACACGATAATGACACTTTGCCCGGCGGGGGATAAATATGTTGTTGTTCCCCTTGATAACCCGACCGTGCCGGCTGCCGATACAGCTTCAAATGCCAAGTCAAGGAAACTCCCCTTTTCTGTTATCGCCAGCAGGAATATGCCCGTGCTGACACAAAACAGCGAAATAACTATTATCGCCAGCGATTTACGGATGATATCAAGCTGAATGCTGCGGCCGAATACAATAGGGCGTTCCCGCCCTCGCAAGAACGCCCACGTCGCCAGCAGCGCCACAATGAAGGTGCTGAGCTTTATCCCGCCGGCCGTCGAGCCGCTACCGCCGCCAATGAACATCAGTCCCATGATAAAAAATGCGGTGGAAGGAAACAGCGCTCCAGTATCCAGCGTATTAAAGCCGGCGCTACGCGGAGTAACGGCCTGAAACCAGGAGGCCCATAGTTTCGCGCTCCAGTCGGGCAGTGCGGCCAGTGTGGCAGGATTTCCGTGTTCAAGTAGCAGAATCATGATCATTGCAACCAGATTAATAACCAGCGTGCCTGCCAGCATTAACTTGGTATGCAACGCAAATTGCCTGAAGCGCTTCTTTTCTATGATGTCAGCGATAACAACGAATCCAATGCCGCCGGAAATAAACAGCAAGGAAATAACAATATTAACCAGGGGATTGCCTGCATAGGTCATCAGGCTATCCGCCGCTAACGCAAATCCGGCATTGTTGAACGCGGAGAGGGTGTGAAAGAAGCTGTAAAACAGACCTTTGCTCCAGCCCATTTCCGGCACCCACTGCAGGGCCAGCAAAGTGGTCCCAAGCAGTTCCATGATCGCGGTAAATCCAAACGCCCATAGCATTACGCGCCGCACATCACCTTTTCCGGTGTGATTGAATGTTTCGCGCAACGCCGCGCGATGTTTCAGGCCCAGCTGACCTCGTGTCAGATGAATGACGATAATGCCGAATGTCATTAACCCCAGGCCGCCGCATTGCATCAGAAACAGCAATATCCAGTGCCCGAGCAATGTAAAGTGCGTGCCGGTATCCACCACGACAAGTCCGGTAACAGTCGAAGCGGACACGGCCGTGAACAGCGCTTGCAGCCATGATGTCGGCTGGTGGCTGACGCCCGGCAGTTTCAATAGCAAGGTACCGAGGATGGATAGCCCGACATAGGACAGGACCAGGGCATGAGGCGGCGTGAGGCTGAGAAACCGCTTCTTTAGCGGCTGGAACCATTGCGAAAGCGATGACGCCTGCATTACAAGTACTTGGTAATTTTACGCAGATTACCGAGGGTGCCGAACAACAGGATTTTATCGTTGATCTGGAGCTCATACCGAGGTGGAGGCGGCACCATTATCTCATTCAGGTGCTTGATCAGCAAACACTTAAGATCATTCTCCTCAAGATGCAATGCATCCATATTCTGCCCCGCAAGCCGTTCCGAGGCACGTACCTCGACGGTAAACTGATCGTGTCCGAGACTGATGTAATCCATGACTTCGGGGTAGATCATGCTGCGGGCAAGACGCAGACCCATTTCATGCTCGGGGTGCACAATGTGATCGGTACCCAGTTTCTCGAGAATTTTATGATGGTTGGGATTAAGCGCTTTTGCCCATACCTTGGGTTTCGGCATGCCCTTGACAATCAGGGTGGCGAGAATGTTGGCTTCAATGTCTTCGCCGATGGCGACCACGACGCCATCGCATTCATGCACGCCGAGGTCGCGCAATACCTTCTCATCGCGTGCGTCGGCGATCACGGCCTGAGTGATTCTATCGGCGATGTCGTTGACGAGGTTGGGATTAAGATCGATGCCAATAACATCATTGCCCAGGCGCGAAAGCTCAAGGGCAATGGTTGATCCAAAGACGCCAAGGCCGATAACGCTATAGGTATGTTTCATGAAGAAATTCAGGAGGCTGGAGAGGAGGGTGGGGATACTCTTGATTGTTCCCTGTTACCTTGGAGCTTGCGTATAAAGTGGATACAAGCGATTTTATCAGAAGAGGGGGTTGTAAGCCGGAACCCTCGGAATTTTTGAAGTCCATTGATGGGACGTCTCTCCAAACGGATCGCACGGTACGTTAAGGCTGCGTAGAGGCCGGAATCCAGCGGT
>JBDSSX010000381.1:0-3068 GCA_039928555.1 Nitrosospira sp.
CCCACTTTGGACTGAACTTCCAATTTGCCGCCCAAAAGCCGGGTCGCTTCCGAGGCGATGGCGAGCCCCAGACCTACGCCCGGTTGACCATACGTATCACCCCGGCGGAAGGCATCAAACAAGTGACTCAGGTTTTCCGGTGCAATACCTGGCCCCTGATCGCTAACGCTTAATACCCAATCGATGTCTTCACTATTCGCGTCCTTCCGGGCCAGCACTTTTATTTCGCCCTCGGAACTATATTTCATCGCATTACCCAGCAGATTCTGCAATACCAGCGTCAGTAACCCTTCGTCACTGATGATTTGCGCTTCATCGGGTGCGTCCAGCTCCAGCTTTATCCCCTTGGATTTGGCTTCATGCGCAAACTGGCTGGTAATTTCGGAGAGCAACAAATTCAGATCCACCAGTTCGGCTGTGTGATGAACAGGTTCTTTCCGCAACTGCTCCGACTGAAGCAGTCGATCCATTCCGGCGGTGGTCTGGAGTATTGCACGCTTGACGGAGTCCAGGTCCGCCACGCTATCCGCAAACTCAGGTACTTGAGTCAGCCTTCTGACAAGAAGCTGCACGTGAAGCATGGCGTGGTGCAGATGGTTGCGGAGATCATGCGAAAGAAACGAAAGATACTTGGCCTGAACCTCGGTGGAGGTTCTATTCTGCTGTTGCAGGTGTTCGATAAACCTGATGACTCCGCTTTGCAGTGTAGTGTCCACAGCCATGTTCAAAGCGATGTTACTCCGCATATCCAGCCGCTCACCCATTGCTTCCGTGACTTGCTCGATAATGATCCGGCGCAGCAGGCGGTACTCAACGACCAGTTCGCGTATATTATAATTTTCTTGGAAGCGGGACTCGCCATGCATTTTGCTGCCTTCAACGAGATCGCGAGTGGTGGATGGTTTATCCGAGGCGAATGCGTCTATGATCTCTTGCAGGATCAATGGTATCGAGTTACGAAGGTTCTGGAGGGTGAGGGCGTCGGCAGCAGGAAGTGTCTGAACCACGGCGGCCTCCCACGCTTGGACGACCGCGTCTTTCCGCAACCTTAAGGTAGATGCGAGAAGAGGGAACGCGTGGTACGCGAGGAGATCAAGCGTCAAGTCTTCCGTGGACATGCAATGCTCTCCATTGGCAACATAAATCACTTAGAAAAGCGGGATTATATGAATTAGCGCGATAGTTCAAGGAAACCTGATTTCAGCCTAAAAGGCGCACTCGTAGGTGACCTAATGACCCTGTAGTCGATATGGACGGCAATTTCTATGTTAAACTTCACATTCTCAAAAGTGAGGTAAGTATGTCGGGCGACAAAATCAGCATTTTAGCGCATAAACCGCTTACGCTGACAAAAAAACGACTACGCTGGTTAATCCTGTTATCCAGCTTTCCGTTATTCGGAATGGTGGCCGCCTTTGGTATTGCGCCGGATACCTCGTTGGAGGATCTTCCCGTCGAGGAAGTTATCCGTGGTCTTGAACTCCCCGAGATTCTCCCGCCTCCCGACGAAAATATGACATTCTGGCGTCAGGAACGCATCCAGGCGGGCGATACAATTGCAACCCTGCTGTCCCGGCTCGAAGTGAGTAATCAGGATGCGGCCAATTTTCTGCGTGATTCGAGGAGCATCAAGGCTACGCACCAACTGGTGTCCGGCAAAATCGTCCATGTGCAGACTACCGCGGCGGGTGAATTACTTCTGCTGCGCTACTTTCCCGGCGGCAGTGAACAACTGGTGATGGAAAAGGTTGGCGGCGTCTTCAAAGTAAGCGAGCAACCGGTCAAACTGGAAACACACATCCAGATGAAATCCGGGGTGATAAACAGCTCGCTGTTTGCGGCCGTCGATGGCGCGGGTGTTCCTGACAGCGTTGCCACGCAGATTGTCGATATTCTGGCGTCTGACATTGATTTTCACCGGGATTTACGCAAGGGTGACCGCTTTACGGTGGTTTATGACTCACTTTATGGTAATGGCGAGCCCGCCAGGCCCGGACGAGTGCTGTCGGTGGAGTTCATTAATCAGGGCACTCCTCATCGGGCAGTCTATTTCCAAGCAGACAACGGGGAAAGCGGTTATTACACACCCGACGGAAAAAATCTGAGAAAAGCATTCTTGCGTTCGCCGCTGGAGTTTTCCCGCATCAGCTCGGGCTTTTCCAGCGCACGTTTCCACCCTATTCTGAAAACCTGGCGCGCTCATAGCGGTATTGACTACGCTGCGCCAACAGGAACGCGGGTGAAGGCCGCCGCGGATGGGACGGTGATGTTTGCCGGCTGGCAGGGCGGTTACGGTAATGTCGTTATCCTGCAACACCATGGGCAATACTCTACCGTTTACGGTCACTTGTCGACCTTTGCCAAAGGCTTGCGCTCGGGACAACGTGTCAGCCAGGGCGATGTAATTGGTTATGTCGGCGCAACCGGGATGGCGACAGGTCCGCATCTACACTATGAATTTCGCTTCAACGGTGTTCAACGCGACCCAACGCGAGTGGCCATGCCCACCGCCCATCCCGTTTCGGCCAGGCATATGCCCGCATTCTATGAGAACACAAAGCCGCTGATGGCTCGGCTGGATATGCTGCGCGGTACGAGTCTGGCCTTCCTGGACTAGCCTCGGGCCCCGGCTCCACCCCACCCCAATTCCTTTGAGCAGAAAATAACAGAGTACGCAGGCGGATGGATTTGAAAACCGCTTACTATATCGGCATTATGTCGGGCACCAGCCTTGACGGAATTGATGCGGTGCTGGCAGATTTTAGTTCGTCGCCCCCATCTCTGCTACACACCTTTTATCTGTCTTACGATGGTGAGCTGCGCGGTCGATTGCTGGATCTGAGCCATTCGGGTAATGACGAGCTGCATCGCGCAGCCATGTTAGGTAATGAGCTTGCTCGCCGTTATGCGGAGGCTGTGACGGGTTTGCTGAATGGGTGCGGCATAAAACCCCAGGAGGTAACCGCCATTGGCTGTCACGGCCAGACTGTGCGCCACTGCCCCGAATCGGGGAGAGGCTATACCATTCAGCTATGCAACCCCGCATTGCTGGTCGAACTCACGGGCAT
>JBDSSX010000382.1:0-9080 GCA_039928555.1 Nitrosospira sp.
ATTGCACAGTTTTTGCGGCACATGGCTGCGTTGTTCGCAACGTCTTGGAATGGAACGGCCATTCCAAGACGTTGCGCCTTGCCCCGCACCCCAAAAACCGTACACTTCACCTCCTCCAACTACCGGATTTAGGTTTAACCTTCCCGCATAGTCTAAGTATTGACCTGCCGGGCGTCAACCCGGCTGAGGACGCGGATACTTTGAACGTTGTCAGCCGCTTCCTGGAGTTCTTTCGACATCTTTCGAAGATAAAACCAAGGATTGAGCTTTATGATGTCAGCGGCCAGTACTGGCGCTGCGATGTCGATTAGATGCCGGCGCCGCCATCGAATACCTCATTGCGTATCTGAGCCTGCGAGATGTTGCTGCCAGGGGAAACGCTACGCGTGAGCCAGACGTTGCCGCCGATGGTTGAGCCACGGCCGATGGTAATGCGGCCAAGAATGGTTGCGCCAGCATAGATGACTACATCATCTTCGACAATGGGGTGCCGTACATTGCCCTTTACGAGTGCGCCATGTTCATCCACCGGAAAGCGCTTGGCGCCGAGAGTCACCGCCTGATATAGCCGCACGTGTTCGCCAATGATGGCGGTTTCACCGATGACGACGCCGGTGCCATGGTCAATGAAAAAACTGCCGCCAATCCGCGCACCTGGATGGATCTCGATGCCGGTGGCGGAATGGGCGATTTCGGAAATCATGCGCGCGATCAATGGTGCGCCAAGAGAATGCAATTCATGGGCGAGCCGGTAATGCGTGATAGCGGTAAATCCAGGATAGCAGACCAGTATTTCGTCGATACTTCGCGCGGCTGGATCTCCCTCGTAAGCTGCCTGAATATCGCTCTCCAGCAAACTGCGTATATGCGGCAACCGTTTGGCAAATGACTGGGTAATGGTGGCGGCCTGCTCGCGATCCGCATTGCTTGTGGCGTCGAGACCCGATACAAAGCGCAGTTCACGGCGCACTTGCACCAGCAAATCCCGGAGTGTCACATCCAGCATGTGGCCAACGTAATAATCGACGCTCTGATTAGTGAGTTCCGGTAAACCCAGGCGGTGAGGGAACAGCACGGCGCTCAATCCATCCGCGATGCTAACCAGTACCTTGCGGGAAGGAAGTTTGGGTGGTCTATCCCGTCTCTGCCGATTTTCCAGCGATTCCACACGCAAGGTGCGCAACTCGGCAACAACCGCGTCAATTTCCAAACCTGTCTCTTTCAATGATGAGTGCTCCTTTTTTTGAACTCTGCCATTATGCCGTCAACCCCTGCATGTCGAACACGTCTTCGAAGAGGATGGAGCTCAGGTAACGTTCGCCGGAATCCGGCAGGATAACGACGATCGTTTTACCCGCATTTCCTGGACGCTGGGCATAACGTACCGCCACTGCTACAGCGGCGCCGCATGAGACCCCCGAAATGATGCCTTCTTCACGCGCAAGGCGGCGCGCATAGCGCATTGCTTCCTCATTGCTGACCTGCTCGATTTCATCCACCAGCGAGAGATCCACATTTTCCGGGATAAAACCCGCCCCAATTCCAGGAATTTTGTGCGGTCCGGGCTTGAGTGGTTCACCGGCGCGTTGCTGGGTGAGCACCGGGCTGGCGGATGGCTCGACCGCGACCGAAATGATTGCTTTTCCCCTCGTCTTTTTGATGTAGCGCGAAACGCCGGTTATGGTACCGCCTGTGCCTACACCGGAAACAAAAATATCAACGGTGCCATCGGTGTCGTTCCAGATTTCCGGTCCCGTGGTTCGCTCATGGATGGCCGGATTGGCGGGGTTGGTGAATTGCTGGAGTAACACAAACCGGCCAGGATCGGAGGCGACAACTTCCTCAGCTTTCGCTACCGCGCCTTTCATACCACGTGAACCTTCCGTCAGAATCAGTTTTGCACCATAAGCGGCGAGCAGCTTGCGACGTTCCAGGCTCATGGTTTCCGGCATGGTCAAGGTCAGTGGCAGGCCGCGCGCGGCGGCGACGAATGCCAGCGCAATACCGGTGTTACCGCTGGTTGGTTCCACCAGTTCTTTTCCGGGACCGAGCAGTCCGCGGGATTCCGCATCCTCGATCATTGCCGTTCCAATGCGGCATTTTACGGAATAAGCAGGGTTACGCCCTTCGATCTTGGCCAGCACCGTCGCCGGGGCGCCATCGGTGACGCGGTTGAGCCGGATCAGTGGCGTGTTTCCGATGGATTGCGAGTTATCTTTGAACCAATGTGACATTTTGAGACTTCCTTCAGTAGTTGCCGCGCTCAGTCATTCGCTGACTGAGCATGAGAGATGTGTGGGAAATTTAGCCGGCCCACCTGCGGCGCCGAAGGCTCATGATTCCGGAAGAGCATTCACTCAGGCCGGTTACCGGTAGGGATGTCCGAACACACAGCCCTGCGCCGGTGTCCCGGATATTGAACTGATGGCGGACGAATTTCTTCTGTAGTTGAAACTCATAAGAGCGATACGATCATTGAAATATTTTGCCTTCGCGTGGTTGAGCAGTCAACATCAGTTATGAATACCCATTCGCTTTATCAATACCTAGGGGCCGGAAAAGGGAAAACCAGGGAAACCTCCCAGAGTTGATTATAATAGCGAATTCTCTCGCCAGATTTCTGCTGTTGTTCCGGCAAATACCGCCATGAGATTATCGTATTTTCAAGATAAGTATGGGTATTTTAATTAAAAAAGAAACAAACGCAGAATCCGCAGAGTGCAGAGGGTTCGGGCCGTAGATGATTTATTCGCGAGGCATCGTGTGAAGTTTCTTGATCTCCCAGCGGTCAAGGCCGCTGAAGGCGTGGTGCGTCTGCCTGGCTCCAAGAGTATTTCCAACCGTATTCTGCTGCTTGCCGCGCTGGCGGATGGCGTGACTACTATACGTAATTTGCTTGTTTCCGATGACACAGCGCGGATGCTGGATGCGCTTAAGGCTTTAGGCGTGGCCGCCGTTCAGATCAATGAGAATGATTATCGTGTCCGGGGTGTGGGTGCGCAATTTCCCTTGCGTTTTCCGGTAAATGAAGCGGATTTATTCCTGGGTAATGCAGGCACAGTCTTTCGCCCATTAACCGCCGTACTGGCGCTGGCACAGGGACGCTACCGGTTATTCGGCGTATCGCGCATGCATGAACGGCCCATCGGAGATCTGGTGGATGCGCTACGTCAATTGGGCGCAGATATAACTTATCTCGGCGAGGAGGGCTTTCCGCCACTGCAGATCCAACCCGCCCGCATCCGGGCAAACGCGATAACCGTGAAAGGCGACGTATCCAGCCAGTTCCTGACCGGGTTGCTGATGGCATTGCCCCTGTCCGCGCCCGTTGCGGATGAAACACCGGCGATAACCGTGACCGGAGAGCTGATCTCGCGACCTTATGTCGAACTGACCATTGCCCTGATGGCTCGTTTTGGCGTGCGGGTTGAGCGTCAGGAATGGCGGCATTTTACGCTTCCCGGAGGGCAGCGCTATTGCAGTCCCGGCGAGATATTTGTTGAAGGGGATGCGTCCTCAGCTTCTTATTTTCTCGCTGCCGGTGCTATCGGTATGGGTCCGGTAAGGGTGGAAGGAATAGGAAATGAGAGCCTTCAAGGGGACGTCCATTTTGCTGAAGCGCTGGAAAAAATGGGAGCGTCCATCAGACGGGGAGACAACTGGATCGAGGCAGGCGCACCGGAATCCGGTTATCTGCGGGCGATCGATCTTGACTGTAATCATATCCCCGATGCCGCCATGACACTTGCAGTGGCGGCGTTGTTCGCCCATGGTACCACTACGCTCCGAAATATCGCCAGCTGGCGGGTGAAGGAAACCGACCGTCTCGCGGCGATGGCGCGGGAGCTACGCAAGTTGGGTGCCGCGGTGGAGGAGGGGCCGGATTTTCTGCGCATCACGCCGCCGTCAGACGGGAGTCTCGCCGCGCATGCGATCATTGATACCTATGACGACCATCGTATAGCCATGTGTTTTTCGTTGGCGTCATTACGTGTCCCCGTGCGGATAAACGACCCGGACTGCGTAACTAAGACATTTCCCGATTACTTTGAGAAATTCGCGGCCATTACCAGAGCCTGAGCTGCCAGGTTGAAATTTTATTGAGGTTTTTTCATGAATATTAATGATATCCCGGTTATCGCGATTGATGGTCCTTCCGCTTCCGGCAAGGGCACGGTTGCGCAACGCGTGGCAGGGAAGCTGGGGTTTCATTATCTCGACAGCGGCGCCCTCTATCGCCTGGTGGCACTATCAGCCATGCGGTCGGAAGTTGACCTGACGGATGAACAAGCTCTGAGTGACGTCGCCGCCCGGCTCGATGTCGTCTTTGAAGATGCGGAAATCCGGTTGGGAAACGAAAATGTTGCCGATGCAATTCGCGCGGAAACATGCAGTAACGCGGCGTCCAGAATTGCTGCCTATCCGCAGGTCAGAGCGGCGCTTCTGGAGCGGCAGCGCGCATTTCGACAGCTTCCCGGCCTGGTGGCGGATGGCCGTGACATGGGTTCGGTGGTGTTTCCTGGCGCGGATCTCAAGATATTTCTTACCGCAAGTGCGGAAACACGCGCACAACGGCGGTATAAACAGTTGATGGAAAAAGGGATAGATGCTAATATTTCCACCCTTTTGCAGGATATACGAGAACGCGACGCGCGTGACAGCAACCGAAGCGTAGCACCCTTGCAACAGGGTGCGGGTGCAAGTTTATTGGACACGACTTCGCTCGATATCGGACAGGCGGTGGATAGCGTACTAATGCAATACGCTGAAATTTGCGCAAAAAGACATCTGTAAGAATTTCAGGATCTCAGGCAAACTCAAACTGATTGCCAGTTCATTCGGCAAATAATTGGGCTAAATAAGTTTGGAACCGGGCCGCCGCAGAAGTTGGAGTGGACTGGCAAATAAGGCGCGAACAAAAAAAGATGGCGCAGCAACATCCCGAGATGTAAAGGACTTCTCTTCCCGTAACGATATATTGCGGCAAAATCAAGATTTTTTTAGTGTACCAAAGGAAAGAGAGTTCTCGATAGTTGATCTACCCGGTGCTGCCACACTGCTCTCTCCAAAAAACGGAAAGAGAGCGGATTTTGCATTCAGGCAGTTATTATTAACCTACTTACCCCGTCAAATTTTTGTTTGGACGGGATCTCAAATCAGGTATTTTTTATAATGACCATCGCTTCCCCCGCTACAGATTCCCCCGAAAGTTTTGCAGCGCTATTTGAAGAAAGTCTCTCCCGCCAGGAAATGCGTGTCGGTGAAGTCATCACCGCCGAGGTCGTTCGTGTTGACTACAATATCGTTGTCGTGAACGCTGGGCTCAAATCGGAAAGCTTTATTCCCGTCGAAGAATTCAAGAATGACAAAGGCGAAATCGAAGTCAAGCCTGGCGATTTCGTCAGCGTCGCCATCGAAGCGCTTGAAGATGGCTATGGCGAGACCCGCCTGTCGCGCGACAAGGCCAAGCGCCTGACGGCCTGGCATGACCTGGAAGCCGCCATGGAAAGTGGCGCTATTGTATGCGGCCTGGTAAGCGGCAAAGTCAAGGGTGGACTGACCGCCATGATTAACGGTATTCGCGCTTTTCTGCCGGGGTCGCTGGTGGATATCCGGCCGGTCAAGGACACCACGCCGTACGAAAACAAGGAAATGGAATTCAAGGTCATCAAACTTGACCGCAAGCGGAACAACGTAGTGGTATCGCGTCGCGCGGTTCTGGAAGAAAGCCAGGGCGCGGATCGCCAGTCACTGCTTGCAAATCTGGCCGAAGGTGCGGTAGTCAAGGGCATTGTCAAGAATATTACTGATTACGGTGCGTTCGTGGACCTGGGCGGTATAGACGGCCTTTTGCACATCACGGATCTTGCATGGCGCCGGGTGAAACATCCTTCCGAAGTCATCAACGTCGGCGATGAAGTAACCGCCAAAGTGCTCAAATTTGATCAGGAGAAAAACCGCGTTTCACTGGGTATGAAACAGTTGAGCGAAGATCCATGGGTAGGACTCTCCCGGCGTTATCCTCAAAATACCCGCCTATTCGGCAAAGTCAGCAATCTGACGGATTATGGCGCATTTGTTGAAATCGAGCAGGGTATTGAAGGACTGGTGCACGTGTCTGAAATGGATTGGACCAACAAGAATGTGTATCCGTCCAAGGTGGTGCAACTGGGTGACGAAGTGGAAGTAATGATTCTGGAAATTGACGAGGAGCGCAGACGTATCTCGCTCGGTATGAAGCAATGCAAGGTTAATCCCTGGGACGACTTTGCCATGAATCATCAAAAAGGCGACAAGGTGCGCGGGCAAATCAAATCCATTACCGATTTTGGCGTGTTCATCGGGTTGCAGGGCGGCATAGATGGGTTGGTGCATTTATCGGATCTTTCGTGGAATCAGCCTGGCGAAGAAGCGGTACGTAATTACAAGAAAGGCGACGAAGTCGAGGCGATGGTGTTGTCCATTGATGTCGAGCGCGAACGCATTTCACTGGGTATCAAGCAGATGGAAGGTGATCCATTCAACAGCTTTGTCTCGGTGAATGACAAGAACAGTATTGTCAAGGGTACGGTCAAGTCAATTGACGCCAAGGGTGCGGTGATTGCCTTGGAGAATGATGTGGAAGGGTATCTGCGCGCATCGGAAGTGTCGCGTGACCGGGTCGAGGATATTCGCACACACTTGAAGGAAGGCGATGCGGTTGAAGCGATGATTATTAACGTCGATCGCAAGAACCGGGGTATTAATCTTTCCATCAAAGCCAAAGATATGTCGGAGGAGTCCGACGCCATGCAGAAGGTTACGAGTGACAGTGCCGCCAATGCCGGAACCACCAGCCTGGGCGCACTGCTTAAAGCCAAGATGGATGTCAAAAACACTGAACAATAGGGATTGCCCATGACAAAGTCTGAATTGATCTCAAGGCTTGCAGCCCGTTATCCGCAGTTGGTGGCGAAGGATGCCGAGCTTGCAGTCAAGGTGATACTTGATGCCATGGCCAAGAGTCTGTCGCAGGGGCAGCGCATTGAAATTCGTGGATTTGGCAGTTTCGATCTGAACTATCGCCCGCCGCGTATCGGACGCAACCCGAAATCCGGGGAAAAAGTGCGCGTTCCGGAGAAATATGTCCCTCATTTTAAAGCAGGGAAAGAAATGCGCGAGCGGGTCGATCGCAAGGACTAAAAAAATCGTCACCTGTAGATACGTATAATGGCGGCAGATCGCAAGATCATGCCGCTTTTTTTAGATTTGCGGCGAGGGGAGATTCCAGCTTATATGCCGTATAGTGGATTCGCCAAGCGGACCACGCCACTCATAGTGGTCAAACTGCCGGATTTAGGACTATGCGTTATCTGATAGGGTTCTTGCGCATCGTTCTGTTTCTGTTGCTGCTCGGCTTTGCCGTAAGGAATGTCGAAACGGTAACGCTACATTATTATTTTGGCTACGAATGGCAGGCGTCACTTGTGCTGATAATATTGTTATTTTTTGCGCTTGGAGTGGCAATTGGCGTTCTGTCCTGTCTCGGTACGATATTCCGACAAAGGCGAGAGATTGCTACATTCAGGAAAAAGTATCCCGTAACGGATGAGCATGGATAGCAACCTCACACTCCACCCCGTCCAGCTGCCGGATTTAGGATGAACACAGATAAAAAAAGCCTATTCCTGCATCAACCCGCCGGATTTAGATAAAAGGACCAATGGACCGTATGGGCGATCCTCGCATTATCGTTGCATTGGATTTTCCTGACGCGAAACAGGCGTTAGCCCTTACGGCCAAGCTTGAACCCGGATCGTGCAGGGTTAAGGTAGGCAAGGAGCTTTTTACCGCTGCCGGACCACAGGTGCTGGAAAAAATAATGGATCAAGGTTTTGAAATTTTCCTCGATTTGAAATTTCACGATATTCCGAGCACTGTGGCAAATGCGTGCAAGGCCGCGGCGGGTCTGGGTGTATGGATGATGAACATTCACGCCTTGGGTGGAAGAAAAATGCTATCCGCTGCACGGGAAGCTGTACCGATGGGAACGGTCAAACTTATCGCCGTGACGTTGCTCACCAGCATGGACCGCAGCGATCTGAACGAAATTGGCCTGAATGGAGATCCGCAGGATGTAGTGCAGCGGCTGGCATTGCTCGCGCGCGATTGTGGACTGGATGGGGTAGTAAGCTCCGCACAGGAAGCCCCGCGGCTCAGGCAAATGATGGGTGGGAATTTTTGTCTGGTCACACCAGGAATACGCCCTACCGATGCTTCCATGGACGAGCAGAAACGGATAACAACGCCGCGTCAGGCGATCGAGAATGGCGCGGATTACCTGGTTATCGGCAGACCTATCACGCGGGCGCCAGACCCGGTATCAATGTTGCAGCGATTGAATAATGAAATTGAGGGAGGGATCGGGTAGTCGGATCATAATACCGTGGGTTACGGGGCTGATCAGCCAAATTGCAGTTGCTCAAACCCGGATAATCCATTAGGCGGCTCTCCGAGTCTACCCGAGTGCCGGCGGTCAGTTTACGGCCATTTTTGCCGTCGTTTTTGCCACGGGTGCGGCGTCCATACACCAGGCTATGGACTTCTCCCAACTAACAAAACCGTCTCGCAACCTGCCTTGCCATCATCTCGCGTCCTAATGGATTATCTGGGTTTAATGGGACCGTTTTTTTCTCCAGTAAGGATCTTGGGGTTGCCTGCCTCCAGTTATGTAATTTCCCATAGTATCGGGTAGTTAGCGGCCGCATATATCATATTGACCCATCATCCCGTTGAGCGTAGAGTTCAATGCAGGAATATTTGAAATTCAAATATTTCAATTTCACGCGTATCCCCATTCACCAACGCCGGAGGACAATACCATGCCCGACTATCACGTCCTTCCCGCGCAGCGCCTGACGGGTGCTGTGCGGGTAGCCCGCCCCGTTCCGCCTAAATCTGTAACGCTAACATCACCTGCCCTTGATGTGATGACCGATCTGCGGAAAATTCATGTCGCGGTAATCGAATTGCATCAGACGATGGAATCCGCAAATGCATATATGATACAGCGCGGTATACGTTCCCTGCTTGTATTGAAT
>JBDSSX010000383.1:0-3435 GCA_039928555.1 Nitrosospira sp.
GCCACCTCCAGCATAGTTTGCAGCGCTTCCGTAATCAGCCGTTCGATCACCGGGATAAAATAAGGGAGTGATAGCATCAGCGCCGCCATTCCCACCATCAGCGTGATCGGAAAACCCACCGCGAAGATATTCAACTGGGGCGCGGCGCGGGTGAGAATACCCAGCGCCAGATTGACAATAAGCAACGCTGTTACCACTGGCAGCGCGAGGCCCAGGCCCGCCTCGAAAATCTTGCCGCCCCAGCCGGCCAGCATCCTCCAGCCGCCAGTAGAAAATGGTTCCGCGGAAATAGGAAATACGTTGAAGCTCTCGGCCAGCACCGACAGCATCATCAGATGGCCATTCATGGCGAGAAAAGTGAGTGTCGCCAGCAGGCCGAGAAACCGTCCGACCACCAGCGTGCTGCCGTCGCTGCGAGGACTGAAGAAAGTGGCAAAACCCAATCCCATTTGCAGACCCGCTATTTCGCCAGCCATTTCCACCGCGCTGAACACGATGCGTACCGTAAAACCCATCGCCAGCCCGATGATGATCTGCTGGCTGAGAACCAGCAGTCCTTCGAGCGAGCCCGGCTCGACCTTCGGCAGCGGCCCGATAGCGGGTGCGACAATCAGCGTGATAAGTACCCCGAGCCCGATTTTCACCCGCGTCGGAATAGCCGCATTTCCGAGTACCGGCGCAGCCGCCAGAAGCGCCAGGATGCGCGCCAGTGGCCACACGAATGAAGTCATCCAGGCGTGGAGGTCGGCGGAGCTAAAGGTGATCATTTACAAGGTCAAGGAGGCTCTAAGTTTATCGAATGCTTGCGGCGATACGCCCTCGTTACCGCTATCCCACCATCGCGGGAATTCCCTCCAGTACCTCTCGCATATAGTCGACCATTACGGAGAGCATCCAGGGACCGGCCAGCACCATGGTTGCGAACAGCGCCACGAGCTTGGGGATAAATGATAATGTCATTTCATTGATTTGTGTGGCGGCCTGAAATATGCTTACCAGCAGGCCGGTTGCCAACGCTACCAGCAACATGGGCGCGGAGACCATCAAGGTCACCTCCATGGCCTTCTGGCCCAAAGTCATTACGCTTTCAGGTGTCATAGTTTTCTCCTTGATGATCCATCAATAATCTGGCCGGTCGATATTTCGCCGCTTTTTCGTTTCGATTCTTCAAGTCCGGCAGACTGCTAGTAGAAACTCTCCGCCAGCGAGCCAATCAGCATATGCCATCCGTCTACCAGCACAAACAGCATGAGCTTGAAGGGCAACGCCACCAGGGCGGGCGATACCATCATCATACCCATGGACATGAGCACGGAAGCCACCACCATATCGATGATGAGAAAGGGAATGAACACCGCGAAGCCGATCTGAAATGCGGTTTTCAATTCGCTGGTAACAAAAGCCGGGACCAGTACCCGTAACGGCACGTCCTCGGGGCCATTCAGTTGCGGATGGCCGGAGAGTTTGATGAACAGCGCCAGATCCGCTTCCCGGGTCTGCTTCATCATGAAAGCCTTGAGCGGTGCCGCACCTTTCTCCAGCGCCTGAGGCTGCGTAATCTTGCTGTTGGTAAAGGGCTCATAGGCATCTGTATAGATCTTGTCGAACACCGGGCCCATGACAAAAAAGGTAAGAAACAGCGCAAGTCCGACGAGCACCTGATTGGGTGGCGAGGATTGGGTACCGAGCGCCATGCGCAACAGCGAAAGCACGATAATGATACGGGTAAAGCCGGTCATCATCAGCAGCACCGCCGGCAGGAAAGTAAGGGCTGTCAACAGCAGCAGGGTTTGCAGACTTAGCGAGTAATTTTGTCCTCCTCCCGCAGTAGGTGTGCTGGTGAATGCGGGCAGGCCGGGCGCTTGAGCCAGCGCGACGAATGATGCCCCAAGCAACGCAGTTCCCAGTGCAATGCGGGTTACAGAAATGGCCTTGTTATTTTTCATTTCGCTTCTCCATCACCTGCCTGAACCAGGCGGGAAAGCCGGCGTCACTCCTCGCTGCGCCATCTGCACGGTCACCAACTGCGGCAGCTTCCCCTTTTGGCATGCTATGCAATGCCGTCACATGACCCGGCGCAACGCCGATTACCAGCCAGGTGTCAGCAACTTCCACCAGCACTACCCGCTCGCGCTGACCGACGGCTGAACCGCCGATAACCCTGACCGCGCTGGCGGCGCCTTGGGGCATCCCGCCAAAACGCCGCAGCAGCCACGCGGCGCCGGCTATCACGGCAAGCACCAGCCCCAGACCGAGCATGACCTGAAGCATGCCGCCGTCGGCAACCGGGGCGGCGCCCGCGGGTGCGGCGCTGGCTGAAGACGCGCAACAACCAAGCAGCCATATGAGAGCCGGCTGTCGCTGCGCCATCCGGCGATGTTCCCGGCGGGTTTGCGGATAATGCAGAGTGGTGGTGCAACATAATGAATCCATCACAATTGCGGTCTTCCTAAAAAAATTTAACGGTTTAGCTTGCGAATGCGCTCGCTCGGGGTAATGATGTCGGTCAGACGAATGCCGAATTTTTCATTGACCACCACAACTTCTCCCTGGGCGATGAGATAGCCGTTGACCAGCACATCCATCGGTTCGCCCGCCAAGCCATCCAGTTCCACCACCGAGCCTTGCGCTAGCTGCAACAGATTCTTGATGGCGATTTTGGTGCGCCCCAACTGGACGGTGAGCTGGACCGGTATGTCCATGATCATATCGATATCGTTATGGATTTCCGCCTTCTGCGTGCCGGCGAATTGTTCAAAAATCTGGGCCGGCGCAACATTGGCTTCGGCGATGCTAGACGCCGCGGTAGTTTCCTGCTCTGTCATACGAGCGGCATTCGTTTTATTGGCGGGCATGTTTGGTTCCTCGGGTTTATTCGTAAAGGGTCGTTTCGAGAGGTTGCGGCGTTCGACGGGCATCATTCGTTAATGGCCGGGCCAAGCATCTTTTCCATGCGTAGGGCATACTGGCCGTTGGAAATACCATAGCGGCATTCCATTACCGGTACCCCATCCACGCTGGCGGTAACGAGTTCGGGGATATTCAGCGGAATGACATCGCCCACCTGCATATTGAGTATCTGATCGAGCGTGACCTGCGCATGCGCCAGGTCCACCAGCATCGTTACCTCGGCTGACTGCACCTGCTTTGACAGCCGCCCTACCCAGCGTTTGTCCACCTCCAGCGACTCTCCCTGCATGCTGCTGGATAGCAAGTCGCGGATCGGCTCGAGGATGGAGTACGGCATGCATATGTGCATTTCTCCCACCGCGGAACCGATACTGACCTCAAAAGTAGTGGCTACGACTACTTCGTTGGGGGTAGCCACATTCGCGAACTGAGTGTTTGTTTCTGCCCGTACATATTCAAACTCGATTGGATAAACCGGTTGCCACGACTTGCCGTAGCTGTCGAACACCAGGTTAAGCAATCGTT
>JBDSSX010000384.1:0-5120 GCA_039928555.1 Nitrosospira sp.
GGAGGCATTGAGTGCCGGGAAGGATTACATTCCCATCCTGCGGCGCTTCGAGCAGCGCATGTTGCAGGAATTAGGCTACGCCTTGACGCTCGATCATGACGTCGCATCCGGCAAACCCACGGACCCGGATGAAGGCTACTGTTATGAAATCGAACGCGGACCGGTGGCATGGGATGAAAGCAATCCCGGCCACGGCTTGCGACTGGACGGCAAAACCCTGCTGGACATGGAACGAGGCGATTACTCGAATGCCGCGACCCGGCACCAAAGCAAGGCACTCATGCGCTACATACTCAACCACTATCTCAACGGTCAGCCGCTGCACACGCGCCAATTACTGAAAGATCTCCAGCAATTATGACACTCAATGCCAATATCGCCGACACCGGGCGCAGTACCAGCCCGAACGCAACAGTGCAAAAGACCGCGGCCGCGGCGAGGTCCACCATTGTCGTCGTCTATGGGCCAAGGGAGCGCTTCAACCCGCCATCGCCAGTAGTGCCTTGACAACCATACCCGCCGACACACAGCCTGCAAGAATAGCAAAACCTTGTTGTAGTCGCGGACCCGTAAAACGATGAGCGAATGCACTCACCAGCAACATTGCTGCAACTGCGCCGGATGCAAACGGCAGCGCAATTGACCAGTTCATCGTCCCCATTACCACAGCGGATACGACCCCGGCAGCGGAAACGAGCGCGATCACCGCAAGCGATGTTGAAACGATGGATTGCATGTAAAGATTCGTGGCCTTTTGGAGCGCGGGAACAATGATAAAACCACCCCCCACCCCCAACAAGCCTGACAGAAACCCTGCAAATCCCCCTGAAATCGCCAGCAAACTGGCGCAAGGCCCGGTCCATATCAGGCGCCCGGTGGAATCATCGAGCTGGCATGGGGCGGTGGGATACACTAAATTTTCTGCTTCGGCAGAATTTCTCATGCTCTGGCGAAACATGTGAAACGCGATATATGCCATTATCATTGAAAATAGCAGAATCAAAGGGGCATCAGGCGTTTTCTGCGCAATGAATATGCCTATGGGTGAGGCTAAAGTGCCAGTGAACGCAATAAGACCCGCTGCCCGGTATCTCACCCTTCCCAGTTTTAGCGCAAGCAACGCTCCAATGGCGGCCGACACGCTGACGGTAAACAAGGCGATAGGGGCGGCCTCCGCAACCGCGAGATGCAAACCAAAAATAAGCAGCGGTACCGCGATGATAGCCCCCCCTGCGCCAGTAAGGGCGAGAATAACGCCTACGAGAGACCCGAAAAGTACGCTGGCTATTTCGACAGCTTGCATGATAATCAGCTTGGTCCTCCAGTAATTTCCATCGGGTTGCTTCGCCTCATTAGCAGGTTCCGCGAGCCCGTAGGCGAAACCCCATGCGTTGCGTCAACGGGGTTGGAGCATTGAACACGGGCTATGGTTGCTGCTTTTTGCCGCAGTAAACGCTATATAGCGTCTGCATGATTTGAACTGCTTCAACACTGGCCAAACTATAGATAATGTATTTGCCGTTCCGCTCGGTGGTAACGAGCCCTTCATCCCGCAGCACAGTCAACTGCTGCGAAAGCGTTGGTTGCCGAATACCCAGCTGTTCTTCCAATTCGCCGACATTCCTGGCGCCTTGAATTAACTGACATAAAATGAGCAGCCTGTCTTCATTCGCCAATATCTTCAGCATCGTGCACGCCAGGGATGCGGATGCCCGCATGGCCGGGATACTCAGGAAATCTGATTGCAATTTCACGATTGACCTCTCTCAAACTCGGTTTTGTAATGCAACAACAATTGAAGCCTCACTTTATCCCGAGAAAAAGAAATCGTGCGAGGATGCCTGGGCTCAGGAATTCACTTCTTGACATAGCCCGTCTGACCATGACTTGGCGGACTGCCCGATACCGCGCTTGCAATATCATTGTGCAGCTTCCGTATTCTAAAAAAATCGGTAAACCGGCGTCTCTCCAGAATTTCAAAAATTCCCATTCCCAGCAGCATGGCTGCAACAAATACCATGCCTTTGACACTGCCGCTCCCAAGGAGAACCAGCGCAGGACCCGGACATATCCCTGCCAGGCCCCAGCCCATACCAAATGCGAGACTCCCCAGTACCAGCCTCTTATCGATCACGCGCGAAGCGGGCAGATTCATTGGGAGGCCCAGGTAACTGCGGCCACGCTTGTCGGCCATGGCAAACGCCACCGAACCGACGGCAATGGCGCCTGCCATCACCAGCGCGAGGGAGGGATCCCACGCTCCCGCGACATCAAGAAATGCCAGGACTTTGCCGGGATTTGCCATTCCCGCAAGAATCAGCCCCAACCCAAAGATCAGCCCCGATACCCATGCTGTGATGTTGACCATTTTTGACTTCCCTCTATATCTGAAAAATGTGCCCAATGACATAAACCGTGGCAAAACCCGCCCCCATAAAAACCAGAGTTGCGATCATGGAGCGCTGCGACAAGCGCGATAGCCCGCAGACGCCATGCCCGCTGGTGCAACCGGAACCGTAACGCGTACCTATCCCTACTACTAACCCGGCGATTGCCATCACCGCGTAGCTGCCATCAATGCGGACAGCGGGCAGGGCAGTAAACAATTGCCAAACCAGCGGCGCGACGACGAGACCTGAAATAAAAGCAACACGCCAGCCCATGTCGCCCTTCTGCCTCTTGAGCAACCCTCCCACGATGCCGGAAATCCCCGCGATCCGTCCGTTCATAAGCACCAGTAATGCTACCGCCATACCGATGACCGCGCCCCCTCCCAACGCAGACCATGGCGTGAACTGACTCCAATTGATTAACATTCATGCCTCCTCTCGCCGCGATACGTTAAAAACCAGCCTTGCATAGACTTATCATTATATTGACAAACAATATATTACTTTATATATTGTTTGTCAATGAGGCACAATCGATCAATCTCACGTGAGCGAAAAACCAGATGCAACCGAATATCAAGGCTTTTTTTGATCCTGCGAAAGCACGGTAGCTGAGCAGCGTGCCCGCAACATTTACGTGCGTGACGGCATATCCGAAGACGAGTTTGTTGCCATGCGTGAGGCGCGCGAGGCCACGCTTGATATGCCTACACTATTGCTCCCGTCGGTCCAGGTTAACGTGCGGGCGGGAGAAATGCCTCCACCGGAAGGGAATGGCATCTCGTATTTAGAAATACCGTTAAACCTGATCTGATAAACTTACAAGAAGAGATTTTGCTGAACGCCTCTGCGTACCTGCCATGAATCACGAAGGTGGGCATACTTGGGGCCAAATGCCCGCCCTATGGGAGTACCGCATCAGGTCGTCAGGGACATACAACCCGGGTGAGCGTGCCGACAGATATAAAGTATCCGCATATCCCAAGCCGTTCAACCTGACTGTTGAGCCGGTTCGCCCTGCCCTACTACCAGCACATCGCAGCCCGCATCCTGTATCACGCGCGTTGTGACACTGCCAGGCAGCATCTCGTCCCGTTCGGAGCGGCCGTGCTTGCCAACGACGATCAGATCGGGCGCAAGCGATTCCGTTTTTTTTCGGATTACGGCATGAGCATGGCCGGGTTCTATAATGCCCGACACCAAGCTACTCGATGATCCCGATTCGGCTATAAATTGCTGCATCTCCCTGTTCTTCCTGGTTTTAATTTCAGCCTTGTAAACTTGCATCAGTTTATCGTCCACGCCAGCGGAATGCAGCCTGGCTTCGAATGGCACCTCAAACGCATGCAAAACAGTAATATGCGCATGCGGAGCAATGTTCATGGCAAACCTCACCGCCCGCCGGGAAGATTCCGAGAAATCCACCGCTATCAATATATTCCTGTACATGACCTCGGGTTCGCGTTTCACAATCAACAGCGGCCGGGTCAGCTTGCGCAGTACTTTATCGACGGTGGAACCGACAAACAGATCGCGTACGAAACCACCACCGTGAGCCCCCAGCACGACCAGGTCCACACCCAGCAATTCGGCGTAATGAACAATCTCGGTATAAACGCGCCCCACGTTCAGTGTCGTTGTAATCACCTGAATCCCGTATTTTTCAGAAAGCTTATGTTCAATTTCGGCCAATTGCATGCGCGATGACTCCATCAATCGCTGCTCTGTATCCAGCGGGGCCGGGTCTAGATGACGCAGCGCTTCCAGCGCAAGATTATCGATGACATGCAGCAAGTGCAGTGATTCGCAGCGTAATTCCCGGGCCAGCAGGGCGGCCCGTGCTTCGGCGCGACTCGCAAACGGGGACATGTCCGTAGCAGCCACTATTCGCTTTATTGGAAACACAGAAAGTCTCCTTCAGGAATGGTTTCAGGAATTGGGTTAACTTACATGAAAATTACGCATCATGCCCAAATCCTCATGCTCCAGATTATGGCAGTGATAAAGAAACAGGCCGGTATAATCTTCGAACGGCTTGATGATATCGATTTCCTCGCCCGGCATGACTAACACCGTGTCTTTCCATCCGCTGTTAATAAAACCTTCCCGGACTGTGGCATAACTGCTGTCATCCTGATCCTTCAAGGTGCGCGAAATAACCCGGAACTGCTGACCATGCAGATGAATCGGATGCGGCATGGGCATCATTATGCCCATGCCGCCCATTCTTCCACCCCTCATCCCTCCCATCCCCATGCCACCCCCCATCGACCCTTGATCGTTGGAAATACGAATCTTCTGGATGGTATTAACAGGTATTCTTTCGATATCCATCACGTCATCCATCTCGAACGACCGGCCATTCAGTTGGGGCGACATATGGCCCATGCTGGCGGCAATTGGGACAGGCCGGTCCGGATTCGATACATCATGTTCCATCAACTTGCGCATCCTGACGAGACTCTGCGGAAGCCTGGGGGAGTCACTGACTTTCGCGGCAATATGGAAGCGGGCTATCGGAAAGGACTCGCCCTGGGCCGGTCCGCCACGCATCATGCCGCCACGGCCCCTGCCTCTCATCCCGCCGCCCATACCTCCCATGCCGCCCATACCGCCCATGCGTGGCAGGTCATATTCGAGGCTGCGCAGCGTCAGATCGGTTCCCGCCTCGCGGCCACTGAAGTCGATCCACAATTCGACGCGTTCGGCTGGCGCCAGCATGATATATGG
>JBDSSX010000385.1:0-2466 GCA_039928555.1 Nitrosospira sp.
ATGATCGAACTGGGTGTCAACATTGATCACGTCGCCACACTGCGCCAGGCGCGGGGCACGACTTATCCAAGCCCTGTGGAAGCGGCAATGGTCGCGGAATCGGCCGGAGCGGATGCGATTACGCTGCATCTGCGCGAAGATCGCCGCCATATCCAGGATGCGGATGTGGTAATTCTGCGGGATTTGCTTAAGACCCGTATGAATCTGGAGAGCGCCGTGACCAGCGAAATGATAGATTTTGCGCTACGCATCCGACCTCAGGACGTTTGCCTGGTGCCCGAGCGCAGGGAGGAATTGACCACCGAAGGAGGGCTCGACGTGGTGCGGCATTTCGAACAGGTGAAGCGGGCCTGCGGTAGGCTGGCCGACGCGGGCATTCGCGTATCGCTATTCATCAATGCCGACCCTGCCCAGATCGATGCCGCGGCGCGGACCGGCGCGCCGGCAATCGAGATCCACACGGGTCACTATGCCGACGCGAAAACCGCGGGCGAGCAACAGGACGAACTGGAACGCATTCGCGTTGCGGTAAGGGAAGGCATGGGCCGGGGACTGAAGGTCAACGCCGGGCACGGATTACATTATCATAATGTCCAGCCTATCGCGGCGATGCCCGAACTATCCGAGCTTAATATCGGACACGCCATCGTTGCCCATGCGCTGTTCGTCGGCTTTGAACAGGCAGTACGGGAGATGAAAAAGTTGATGCTGGAAGCGCGCAAATGATTTATGGAATCGGCACCGATCTGGTGGAACCTTCGCGCATTGCGCGCTTGCTCGAAAAATATGGAGAACGCTTTGCCAAGCGATTGCTCACAGACGAGGAATGGCCCGAATATATCAGGAGCGGTCAGCCCGCCATGTTTCTGGCCAAACGTTTCGCCGCCAAGGAAGCCCTTTCCAAAGCAATCGGTACG
Source organism: Nitrosospira sp. (assembly GCA_039928555.1). Classification (GTDB taxonomy): domain Bacteria; phylum Pseudomonadota; class Gammaproteobacteria; order Burkholderiales; family Nitrosomonadaceae; genus Nitrosospira. Next base: position 918 of record JBDSSX010000385.1, read on the forward strand.
GGTATGCGCTATCCAGTGAGTTTGAGCCATATCGGGATTACCCATGACCATCTGGGCAAACCATATTTCGCCTTTCACCCCGCGTTGAGTGCGCTGGTCAAAAACGAAGGTATCACCAGCCACCATCTTTCCATCAGCGATGAGTTGAACCTGGCATGTGCTTTTGTCGTTCTAGAAAAATAAGGGAGCCCTGATGTCGCTCGGACCCATCATGCTCGACATCGAAGGCACGCAGCTTACCGCCGAAGACAAGAGTAGACTCCTGCATCCGCTGGTTGGCGGGGTAATCCTGTTCACGCGTAACTACTCATCCCTTGAGCAACTTATGCAGCTAACCGCCGGGATTCACGCACTTCGTACCCCGCCGCTCCTGATCGCGGTGGATCATGAGGGTGGCAGGGTGCAGCGTTTTCGCGCAGATTTCACGAGACTGCCGCCCATGCGCGAACTGGGCAAAATTTGGGATGAACATCCCGGCAAGGCACGCCATCTTGCGCAGCAGACGGGCTACGTGCTATCGGCGGAACTGCGCGCCGCGGGCATAGACTTGAGCTTTACGCCAGTGCTGGACATGGATCACGGACAGAGCTGCGTCATCGGCGACCGCGCTTTCCACCATAAACCGCAAGGTATCGCCGAACTGGCTCATAGCCTGATGTCCGGACTAAAGCTGGGCGGCATGGCGGCGGTCGGAAAACATTTTCCGGGGCACGGTTATATTCAGGCGGATTCCCATGTTGAGGTGCCGGTGGACGAACGCGCTTATCCGGATATCGGAAAAAGTGACCTGGTTCCGTTTCGCAAAATGATCGGCTTTGGACTCGCCGGCATCATGCCGGCGCATGTCATTTACCCCCAGGTAGATACGCGCCCCGCCGGTTTTTCCGAGATATGGTTGAAAAAGATCCTGCGTGGTGAACTGGACTTCGAAGGTTGCATTTTCAGCGATGACTTGAATATGGCAGGCGCGGCGGTTGCCGGCAGCATGCTTCAACGCGCGGAAAGCGCGTTGCATGCGGGTTGCGACATGATACTGGTGTGCAACAACCCCAAAGCGGCGGATACATTGCTGGCGGAACTGCGTTGGGATATTCCGGCCATCAGCGTCGTACGCCTCGCCCGTATGCGTGGGCGGCTCCATCCCGATTCGCTCGTAAAACTGCATGAGAACGCGAGCTTTGTAAAAGCGGTGGAGAATATTGCGAGTATCGGACTCAGCAGCGGTGACTTGCCGTTGGTCTAGCCCGGATGTTTCATAAATTCGCGTGATGATCGCGCAGGATCTTGGTTTGTAGGGGGATTTTGTGAAAGAGCGGCGTAGTTATTCATACGCCCGACTGAACAAAATTTCCATACGAAACAAAAGACCAGCGAGGACGCGCGTCAATTTATGAAACATCCGGGCTAGCAGCCTGCTGGCGTAAAAAAATATCGGAGTTCGGTTGAAAAAACAGCAAATGGACCTATATTGGTTACTGAGTGCTGATTCCAGTAATTTCAGCATTGATGCTAACCACTTAATTCACATGGAGGTAATATGGCTATTGCT